>JBKPLV010000290.1:0-20959 GCA_046731795.1 Actinomycetota bacterium
CGCGTCGTGACGGCCCCGTTTCCGCAGGTCGGCTCGGTCTCGTGCTTCGTCATGCTGGCGGCCGGCTCGCGCTACGAGACACCCGAGTCGCAGGGCATCGCCCACTTCGCCGAGCACATGTTCTTCAAGGGCACCGAGCGCCGCCCCACCGCGCGCACGATCTCCACAGAGATCGACGCCATCGGCGGCGAGTTCAACGCGTTCACCGGGAAAGAGCTCACGGGGTACTACGTCCGCTGCGGCACCGAGACACGCGACATCGCGCTCGACGTCCTCGCCGACATGCTCCTCAACTCCCGCTTCGACGAGGAGGAGATCGGGAAGGAGAAAGGCGTGATCCTCGAGGAGATGAACGTCTACCTCGACACGCCCCAGCGCTACGTGGGGAACGTCTACGACCGCCTGCTGTACGCGGATCAGCCCCTCGGCTGGGACATCCTCGGCACGCGGGAGACGGTCGAGGGCGCGACCCGCGAGACGTTCACCTCCTACCTGGACACGTGGTACCGGCCCGAGCGCATGGTCGTCGGCATCGGCGGCCGGATCGGCGACGGGCTTGCCGAGCGCCTGGAGGAGCTCCTCGGGGGAATCGAGCCTCGTCCGACCGGAGACGCGGCCACCGTGGAGCTGCCGCCCGAGACGTCGCCCGTGCTCCTCCACACGAAGACCTCGGAGCAGGCGCACCTCATCCTCGGGGTGCGCGGCTATCCGATCGGGCATCCGAGCCGCTATGCCCTGCAGCTCCTCGCCGTCGTGCTCGGTGGCGGCATGTCGTCGCGCCTGTTCACCGAAGTGCGCGAGAAACGTGGGCTCGGCTACTACGTCCACGCGGGAAACACCTCCTACGTGGACACGGGGACCTTCTACACGAGCGCCGGCGTGGACGTGGCACGCGTCGACGAGGCGATCACGACGATCCTCGGGGAGCTGCGCAAGATCGCGGCGGAGCCCGTTCCGGTCGACGAGCTCGAGAAGGCGCGGGGCTACGCGAAGGGCCGCTTCGTCCTCCGGCTCGAGAGCCCGCAGGGGACGATCCAGTACGGCCTCCGCCGCGAGGTCCTCGAGGGCGAGATCGAAGAGCCGGACGAGCTGTTGCGTCACCTCGACGAGGTGACGGCAGAGGACGTGCAGGCAGTCGCGAAGGACCTGTTCGAGGAGAAGCGGCTCTATCTCGCGGTCGTCGGCCCATTCGACGATCCCGCGCGCTTCGAGACTCTGCTCGCTGCGTGACGGACGAGCGGGAGCTCCTGCGTCGCACTGCCGAGATCGCGGCCGACATCCTGGACGGGCTCGACGAGCGCCCCGTCTTTCCCCGCCACTCCCTCGATGAGATCGGCGCTGCGCTCGGCGGCCCGCTTCCCGAGTCGCCGTCCGACCCGCTCGAGGTCGTGGAGCTGCTCGCGCGCGAGGTCGACAAGGGAGTCGTCGCGACGGCCGGGCCGCGGTACTTCGGCTACGTGATCGGAGGCGCGCTCCCGGCGACGGTGGCGGCGGACTGGCTGACGACGGTCTGGGACCAGTGCGCCGGGCTCGGGCCGCTCGGTCCGTCCGTCGGGGTCGTCGAGCAGATCACGGGCGAATGGCTGAAGGATCTGCTGAGCCTGCCGCGAGACGCGTCGTTCGCGCTGACGACCGGCTGCCAGATGGCGCACGTGACCGCGCTCGCCGCCGCGCGGCACGCCGTGCTCGAGCAGCGCGGCTGGGACGTCCGCGAGCGAGGGCTCGCGGGCGGTCCGCCGATCAGCGTCGTCGTGGGACGGCTGCGCCACGTGACCGTCGACCGCGCACTTCGCCTGCTCGGCATCGGTGCGTCGCAGCTCGTGGTCGTCCCGTCGGACTCGGACGGCCGTATGCAGCCTGACGACCTCCGCGCTGCGCTGGCGCAGCTCGAGGGACCGACGATCGTCTGCGCACAGGCCGGGGAGGTGAACACCGGCTCGTTCGATCCGCTCCCGGAGATCGTCGAAATCGTGCGCGAGACGGGTGCGTGGCTCCACGTCGACGGAGCATTCGGCCTGTGGGCCGCCGCAAGCCCGACGCGTCGTCACCTCGTCACGGGTGTTGCCGGCGCCGACTCGTGGGCGACGGACGCGCACAAATGGCTCAACGTCCCCTACGACAGCGGCCTCGCGTTCTGCAGGAACCCGGCCGCGCACATGGCTTCGATGTCGATGAAGGCGTCCTACTTCGAGGGTCAGGGCGCGTGGGGCCGCGATGCCTCCGACTGGACGCCCGAGTCGTCGCGCCGGGCGCGCGCGCTCACCGTGTACGCCGCGCTGCGCTCGCTCGGTCGGGAGGGAGTCGCCGACCTCGTCGACCGCTGCTGCGACCTCGCCGGACGGTTCGCCGACGCGATCTCGGATCTCCCCGGGTGTGAGCTCCTGAACGACGTCGTCCTCAACCAGGTGCTCTTCCGCTTCGAGGACGACGAGACGACGAACGCCGTTCTCGCGTCCGTGCAGGAGAGCGGCGAGGCGTGGATGGGCGGAACGATGTGGGACGGGCGCGCGGCGATCCGCATCTCCGTTTCCGGCTGGAAGACGACCGCGACCGACATCGACCGCACGGTCGCCGCGTTCGAGGCCGCGCGCGTCCCCGCCTAGCCTGCCACCCCTGCCGAGCCGGCCGATCCGGGCCGTTGACGCCGGAGGCTCGGCCCCCTTCAATAGAGGCTCGTGTCGCCGTCCGTCACGAGCAACCGCGTCGCCGCCGCGACCGTCGCACTCGTCCTCTGCGTCGCAGTCGCGGCATCGAACGCCACGAGCGCGGGCACCGCGCCGTCCGCGCGGACGCAGCTCGGCATCCTCGGCGACGCAGGCCGGTTCACGCAGCTCACCGGACAGCGGTCGAGCGTCCGCCAGGTCTTCGCGAGCCTCTACCAGGCGGGAGCATTCCCACGGATCCTCGAGAACCTCCGGCCCGTGCCGCTGCTCGCACTCAAGCCCGGCACGACACCACCTCTCGACATCGCGCTCGGACGCACCGATGCGTCCCTGCTGGGGCTGAACCGCGCTCTGGCGGGCTTCGGAGGGCTCGTGTACGTGCGCCCGATGCCCGAGATGAACGGCCACTGGAACGAGTACTGCGCGTTCAACACGGACGGGTCCTCCCGCGGCCCGCGCTACTCGACCGCAGCGTTTCGGAAGGCGTTCGCGCGGATCGCGATCCTCGCGCGTGGTGGTCCCGCGGGGCTAATGAACACCCGGCTCCGGCGACTGGGCCTTCCGGGCGTCGGCCCCGATCTTCCCGTGACGCAGGCACGGATCGTCTGGAATCCCCAGGGCTACGGCGCCCCGGACATCCCGGCCAACTCGGCGGCGGCGTACTACCCGGGAGACGCGTACGTCGACGTCGTCGCGAACGACGTGTACCGGCAGTCGACAGGCGTCGCGTGGGAGGCGAACGAGAAGCTGTACGCGGCGCACCGCAACAAGCCCTACGCGATCGCGGAGTGGGGACTGTGGGGGATGGACGACCCGGTGTACGTGCAGCAGATGGCCGCGTTCGCGAAGTCACATCCGCGCCTGGAGTTTCTCTCGTACTTCAACAGCAAGCCCGGCTCGCTCTGGGATCTCGGCTCGAAGCCGCGCAGCCGGGACGCCTATCGGAAGCTCATCACGCCTCTAGCCGGCTGAAGGACTACTCCTCCGTCGGCTGCGCGAGCGCGCGGTCGTGGATCTCGGTGACGACCGACGGATCCGCGAGGGTGGTCGTGTCCCCGAGCGGCCTGTCCTCCGCGACGTCCTTGAGCAGCCGGCGCATGATCTTCCCGGAGCGCGTCTTGGGCAGCTCCGGCGTGAACACGATGTTGGCCGGCTTCGCAATCGGGCCGATCTTCACTGCGACGTGGTTGCGGAGCTCCTCGAGCCGGTCGACAGATCCCTCCTCCCCGCCCTTCAGCGTCACGAAGGCGACGATCGCCTGCCCGGTGAGCGGGTCTGCGCGACCGCACACGGCAGCCTCGGCGACGCTCGGATGGTCGACCAGCGCCGACTCGACCTCGATGGTGGAGATGCGATGACCGGAGATGTTCATGACGTCGTCGACCCGGCCGAGGAGCCAGAAGTCGCCGTCCTCGTCGATGCGGGCGCCGTCCCCCGCGAAGTACATCCCCGGGAAGCGCTCCCAGTAGGTCGCGCGGAAGCGTGCGTCGTCGCCGAAGATGCCGCGCGTCATCGCCGGCCACGGGCGCTTCAGCACGAGGTAGCCGCCGCCTCCGGGACCGACCTCGTTGCCCTGGTCGTCCACGACGCCGGCTTCGACGCCGGGGAAGGGCCGCGTGGCCGAACCCGGCTTCGTGGTCGTTACGCCGGGGAGCGGCGTGATCAGGATCATGCCGGTCTCCGTCTGCCACCACGTGTCGACGATCGGCGTGCGGTTGCCGCCGACGTGCTCGCGGTACCACATCCACGCCTCCGGGTTGATGGGCTCCCCTACGGAGCCGAGCAGCCGGAGCGACGAGAGGTCGTGCTTCGCAGCGTGCTCCGGCCCCCACTTCATGTGCGCGCGGATGGCGGTCGGAGCGGTGTACAGGATCGTGACCTTGTACCGCTCGACGATGTCCCACCAGCGGTCCTTGTCCGGGAAGTCGGGGGTGCCCTCGTAGAGCACGCTCGTCGCCGCGTTGCACAGCGGTCCGAACACGATGTAGCTGTGCCCGGTAACCCAGCCGATGTCCGCCGCGCACCAGTAGACGTCCTGCTCCGCCTTGAGGTCGAAGATGTAGTGGTGGGTCGTCGCGACGCCGACGAGATAGCCGGCAGTCGTGTGCGCGATGCCCTTCGGCTTCGCGGTCGTCCCGCTCGTGTACAGCAGGTAGAGGAGGTCCTCGGAGTCCATCGGCTCGCACGGACACGACGCCGGGTCCGTGGGCTGCCCCTCGACGAGCTCGTTCCAGGTGAGGTCGCGACCCTCGGCCATCGGCACGTCACCGCGCGTGCGCTGTCCGACGACGACCGTGCGGACACCCGGACAGGACTCGAGCGCCTCGTCCGCGTTTCGCTTGAGTGGAACGAGGGATCCGCGCCGGTAGCTCTCGTCCTGCGTGAGCAGGAACTCACAGCGCATGTCGTTCAGGCGGTCGGCGAGCGCCTCTGAGGAGAAGCCGCCGAAGACGACCGTGAACGGCGCCCCGAGGCGCGCGCACGCGAGCATCGCGACCGGCAGCCCGGGCCCCATGCCCATGTAGATCCCGACGGGCGTGCCCTTCCCGACCCCGTGCGCCTTCAGCCCGTTCGCCGCGCGCACCACCTCGTCGAGGAGCTGCTGGTACGTGATCGCGGCGCGCTCCTCGACCGGCTCGCCCTCGTAGTGGAAGGCGACACGGTCTCCGAGCCCCGCCGCGACGTGCCGGTCGAGGCAGTTGTAGGCGATGTTCAGCTTCCCGCCGACGTACCACTTGGCGTATGGAAGCTCCCACTCGAGCAGCGACGTGAACGGCTCGAACCAGGTCACGCGCGCACGGCCCTCCCGCTCCCAGAACTCCTCGAAGGGGACGTCGTAGATGTCGGCTTTCGCGTTCGCCTGGGCCGCGAACTCGGCGGTCGGAGGGTAGCGCCGGTCCTCCAAGAAGAGCGTCTCGATCGCCTGGTCCGACATGCGACGCGATCCTAACCTCGCCGCGTCCTAGCGCGAGAGAGCGTCGGTAGAGTCCGATGAGGTGGACGCGGACCTGCGCGCGCTAAAGGAGCGACTGGCCGAGATCTCGGACCTCGAGCGCGCCGGCCGCGTGCTCGGCTGGGACCAGAAGGTGACGATGCCCCCCGGCGGCCACCCGGCCCGCGCCGAAGCATTGGCGACCGTCGGCCGTATCGCGCACGAGAGGTTCGTCGACCCAGAGATCGGACGCCTGCTCGAGCGCCTCGAGCCGCTCGAGGCGTCGCTCGACTACGACTCCGACGACGCCAGCCTGATCCGGGTTACGCGGCGCGACTGGGAGAAGCAGCGGCGCGTTCCCACGGAGCTGCGCACGGAGATGATCCGAGCCTCCGCGCTCGGCAACCAGGTCTGGATCGAGGCGCGCGCGACGAACGACTTCCCGAAGTTCCTCCCGGCGCTCGAGCGCAACCTCGAGCTGAAGCGCCGCTACGTCGAGTGCTTCGAGTGGGACGACTCCCCCTACACGCCGCTCCTCGACGACTTCGAACCGTTCATGAAGACGTCCGAGGTGGCGGAGGTGTTCGGGACGATCCGGCCGGTTCTCGCCGAGCTCGTGCGCGAGGCACCGCGGATCGACGCCTCGTTCCTCGAGGTGGACTATCGCGCCGACGCACAAGAGCGCTTCTACGGGCGCATCCTCGCGACCTTCGGGTTCGAGGAGGGCTCGTACCGGCTCGACCCGACCGTGCACCCGTTCTGCACCTCCTTCTCCCGGCGGGACGTGCGCATGACGACGCGCTACGAGAGCGGGCTCGACGGGCTGTGGTCGACCATGCATGAGGGCGGCCACGCGCAGTACGCCCACGGCATCGCGGCCTCGCTCGAGCGGACGCCACTCGGTGGCGCGCCGTCGCTCGGCCTCAACGAGTCGCAGAGTCGCACGTGGGAGAACCTCGTCGGCCGCAGCCGCGCGTTCTGGCTCCACTGGTTCGACCCGTTGCGTGAGGCGTTCCCCGACCAGCTCGGCGACGTCGACCTCGACACCTTCCTCGCCGCCGTCAACCGCGCCGAGCCGGGGCTCATCCGCGTGGAGGCCGACGAGACGACCTACAGCCTGCACATCATCCTCCGCTTCGAGCTCGAGCAGCAGCTGATCGAGGGCTCCCTCGACCCGAGGGAGCTGCCCGAGGCCTGGGGATCCGGCATGGCCGAGCTCCTCGGCGTCGACGTCCCCGACGACACGCACGGCGTCCTGCAGGACATCCACTGGTCGCAGGGCGGGATCGGCTACTTCCCGACGTACGCGCTCGGGAACGTCATCTCGCTCCAGATCTGGGCTGCGGTGAGGGAGGCGATCCCGGACCTCGACGCCCAGATGGAGGCGGGCGAGCTGCGCGAGCTCGCGGCCTGGCTCCGCGACAACCTCTACTCCCTCGGCCGCAAGTTCACGCCGAAGGAGACGATCGAGCGCATCACCGGGACCCCCACGATCGACCCGGAGCCGTACCTCGCGTACCTCCGCGACAAGCTCGCGACGCTGCCCGCCGGTGTCTGACACCGTCACGCTCGTCGTCAACGGAGAGGACCGCACGCTCGAGGTCGAGGGGCGCACGCTCCTCGTTCACGCTCTCCGCGACGGGTTGGGCCTGACGGGTGCGCACATCGGCTGCGACACGAGCCAGTGCGGCACGTGCACCGTCCTCCTGGACGGCCGGGCGGTGAAGAGCTGCACCGTGCTCGCGCTCCAGGCCGAGGGCCGCGAGGTCACGACCATCGAGGGACTCGGCCGCGACGGCGAGCTGCATCCGCTCCAGCGCGCCTTCGTCGAGCACCACGGGTTGCAATGCGGCTTCTGCACCCCCGGCGTGATCCTGACGAGCGTCGACCTGCTCTCCCGAAACGGCATGCCTGACGACGACGAGATCAGACACGCCCTCCGCGGGAACCTGTGTCGCTGCACCGGCTACCAGGGCATCGTCGAGTCGATCCGTGCGGCGGGAGCCGCGTCGTGATTCCGGCCGCGACGCGGTACGCGCGCGCGGCCGACGTCGAGCACGCGCTCGAGCTCCTCGCCGAGCCCGACGCGAAGGTTCTCGCCGGCGGTCAGTCGCTCATCCCGGTGATGAAGCTGCGGATCGCGCGGCCCGAGCTCGTCGTCGACATCTCCCGGCTCGACCTTCGCGGCATCGAGGAGAGAGATGGCACGCTCCACATCGGGCCCCTGACGACGTGGGCGGAGATCGCCGCCGCCGATGTGTCCGCGCGTCCCGCGCTCGCCGCCATCGCGGAGTGCGCGCGAAAGATCGGCGACGTTCAGGTCCGCAACCTGGGAACGATCGGCGGCAGTCTCGTGCATGCCGATCCCGCGTCGGACATGCCTGCGGTTCTGCTCGCGTTGGACGCATCGGTTCGCGTCCGGTCGGCCAGCGGGGAGCGCGAGCTCCCGCTGGCGGAGCTCCTCGTCGGACCGTTCATGACCTCGCTCGAGCCTCAGGAGCTCGTCACGGACGTCACCGTGCCGCTCCCAGAGCGCAGCTCGGGCTCGGCCTACGTCTGCGTCGAGCATCCCGCGTCCGGGTTCGCGCTCGCGGGCGCCGCCGCGCTCGTGGGCCCGGGCGGCGAGAGCGTCGCGCTCACCGGCGTCGGTGCGACGCCGTTCGTCCTGCCCGCCGGCGACGTTCGCGACGCCATCAGGAGCGCCGAGATCTTCGGAGACCGCTTCGCCTCGGAGGAGTACCGCCGCGACCTGGCGGCGGTCGTCGCCGAGCGCGCCCTCGCCGCCGCACGCGAGCGCGCGGAGGAGGATCGATGACCGAGCTGATCGGCGTCGCGCGACCCCGTATCGACGCGCCCGACAAGGTGACGGGCGCCACCCGCTTCGGAGCCGACGGCCACGTCCACGCCCTCCTGCACGCGCGGCCTGTTCTCTCCGTCGAGGCGCACGCGCGGATCCGCGGCATCGACACGCAGGCGGCGCTCGCCGTGCCGGGCGTCGTCGCGGTTCTCGCCGCGGCGGACCTCCCGATCGCGTCGACCGGAACCGACCGCAGCGCCGAGCCGCTCGCGCGCGAGGAGGTCGTGTTCGCCGGCCAGCCGGTCGCGCTCGTGATCGCCGAGAGCGAGGCGGCGGCCGAGGACGGCGCCGAGGCGGTCCTCGTCGACTACGAGCCGCTCGCGGCCGTCGTGGACGTGGAGGCCGCCATGGAGCTTGACGCGCCGCTCGCTCGGACCGTCGAGGAAGGCGACGACGGCAGCGACCTCGAGTCCGAGCACGCGGGCGTCGACCGGGGCCAGGAGGACGACGCCATCGAGGAGCTCTCCGGCAACGTCCTCGACCGGATCACGCGGGCGGACGGCGATGTCGCAGCCGCCTTCGACGCAAGCGCAGCGATTGTCGAGGGCACGTTCCGCACGCCGTGGGTGTACCAGGCATACCTCGAGCCGCAGGTGACGACCGCCTGGCTGGAGCCGTCGGGAACGCTCGTTGTCTCGACGAGCACACAGGGCGCGTTCGTGACGCAGCGCGAGCTTGCCCGCACCTTCGACCTCCCGCTCGAGCGCGTCCGTGTCGTCGCCGAGCCGCTCGGCGGCGCCTTCGGCGGCAAGTTCGCGCTCGTCGAGCCCCTCGCGGTCGGGGCGGCACTTGCGCTGCAGCGTCCGGTCCGGCTCGTGTTCACGCGCTCCGAGGACTTCGCCGCCACGAACCCCGCGTCGGCACAGGTGACGCACCTGAAGATCGGCGCGCGCGCCGACGGAACACTGACGGGGATCGAGGCGCGCATGATCGTCGACCGCGGCTCGAACGCCGGCTGGGGGGTCGAGAGCATCACGTCGATGCTCGTCGCCGGGCCGTACCGCTGGGATGCGCACGACCTCCGGGGCTACGGCGTCCAGACGAACCGTGTCACCTTCGGCGCCTATCGCGCGCCCGGCGCACCGACCGCAGCCTTCGCGCTCGAGTCGCTACTCGACGAGCTCGCGAAGGAGCTGGGCCTCGACCCGATCGAGCTGCGCCTGCGCAACGCGGTGGAGGAGGGCGACATCGGGGTCAGCGGCACACCGTTTCCGGTGATCGGCGTACGCGAGGTGCTCGACCGCATCAAGCAGCATCCGCTGTGGGCCTCGCGCGACTCGCTTCCCGAGAACGAGGGCATCGGGTTCGCCGCGGGCCACTGGCCCGGAGGCCTCGAGCCGGCGGCCGCCGTGTGCCGCGTGAACTCGGACGGGACGATGACGGTCGTCACCTCGGCGGTGGACATGAGCGGCGTGAACACGGGCTTCGCGGTCGTCGCAGCGGCTGCCTTCGGCCTGTCGCCGGAGCAGGTTCGCGTCGTCTCGACCGACACGAGCTCCGGGCCCTACGCGGGGGGCAGCGGAGGCTCGAAGGTGACGTACACGGTCGGAGCCGCCGTCCTCCGCGCTGCCGAGTCGGCGCGCCAGAAGGTTCTCGCCGCCGCGTCGCAGGAGCTCGAGATCGCACCCGACGACCTCGAGGTCGTGGACGGGGTCGTTCGCGCAGTCGGGGCGCCGGATCGCTCGGTCACCGTCCAGGAGCTCGCGCAGAAGGCGCTGCGCTTTGGTGGGCAGTACGAGCCGATCGAGGGCCACGGCGGCTCTGCCCAGACAAGCGGGGCGCCGTCGGTCGCGGCGCATCTCTCGCACGTCCGGGTCGATCCCGAGACCGGGGAGGTCGAGCTCCTTCGACACGTCGTCGCACAGGACGTCGGCCGCGCGCTCAACCCCGCCCTCGTCGAGGGCCAGATGCGCGGCGGCGCGACCCAGGGAATGGGCTGGGCGCTCTTCGAGCAGCTCGAGCACGACGAGGACGGACGGCTGCTGACCGGTTCCTTCCTCGAGTACGCGCTTCCGACGGCCGAGCGCGTCCCCGAGATCGAGACGCTCATCGTCGAGGTGCCCGCTCCCGACGGCCCGTTCGGCGCCAAGGGGATCGGCGAGGCGCCGGTCGTCGGCGCACCTGCTGCGGTCGCGAACGCGGTCGCCGCGGCGACCGGCACGCGGCTCTACGAGCTTCCGATGACTTCACCGCGCGTGTGGAAGGCCCTGCGCTCGTGACTCCGCTCGAGCGGGCGCGCGCGGTCGTCGAGCGCTGGGACGAGGAGCTTCGCCACGAGCTCCCGGAGGGCGCGCGGCTCTTCGACGCGCACACGCACCTCGGACACGACATCGACGGGATGGTGGGGCAGTACGACGAGCTGATCTCCGTGCTCGACCGCTACGGCTTCGCGGGCGCGTTCATGTTCTGCCTCGACGAGCACGACCGCGAGCCGGGATTCACGGCCCCGAACGACCGGACGCTCGCGCATGCGCAGCGATCCGAGGGCAGGCTCCTCCCCTTCGTCCGGCTCGATCTCACCGCGCAGCCGCTCGAGGAGGCACGGCGCTGCCTCGACCTCGGCGCGCGCGGAATCAAGCTCCATCCACGAGCGCAGGCGTTCGCCCTCGACGACCAGCGCCTGCAGCCCATCTTCGCGCTCGCCGTCGAGCGAGACGTTCCGATCCTGATCCACGGAGGGCGCGGGCTGCCGCCGATCGCCGAGGACCTGGAGACGCTCGTGCGGCGAAACGAGGGGGTGCGGCTCATCGTCGCCCATGCCGGCATCGCCGACATGGCGGGCCTCGCGGGACGCCTCGGCGGAATCCCGGGCGTCTTCTTCGACACCTCGGTGTGGAGCGGGCTCGACCTGCTCGACCTCTATCGCCAGATCGCACCCGAGCAGGTCATGTACGCCTCCGACTACCCGTACGGGCGCCAGCCGAACTCCCTGCTCGCCTCGGTCCTCACCGCCAAGCTCGCGGGCTTCGACGACAAGCAGCTCCGCCTCATGCTCGGCGGCAGCGCACGGAGGCTGATCGAGGGCGAGGAGCTCGAGCCGCTCTCGTCCCCGAAGGGGCCGACGTCGCTCGTGCAGCCGCTGACGTTCGCCCGCATCCACCAGTACATCTCGATGGCGGTGCCGATGCTCTGGCTTCGTCAGCGCGACGCGATCGGCGCGATCGGCCTCGCCGTGAACGCCTCGCGCGAGCGCTCGAACGGCCACCCCGAGCAGTCCGAGCGGATCCAGGAGCTGCTGATGACCGCGCAGGACCTGTGGCGAGCTTGTGCCGACCTGGAGCAGGGCGACGAGCGCACGGCCGCCTTCCGCGGCGCGATCCAGCTCGTGAACCTCGCCGACATGGTCTCGCTCACGACACGAGCCTGAGAGCGATCCTCAGCCGCTGTAGCGGAAGCAGTCGACGGTGTGGTCGTCGACCATGCCGACGCTCTGCATGAAGGCATAGGTCGCGGTGGGCCCGACGAAGCGAAAGCCGCGCCGCTTCATGTCCTTCGAGATCGCTCTCGAGAGGTCGGTCTCGGCAGGAATCTCCGCGAGCGTGCGCCAGCTGTTGACGATCGGCTTGCCGTCGACGAAGCCCCAGATGTACGCGTCGAGGCTCCCGAGCTCGTCCTGCACCTCGAGCACGCGCGCGGCGTTGTTCACCGTCGACTCCACCTTGAGCCGGTTGCGGACGATGCCCGGGTCGGCCAGCAGGCGCTCGACGTCCTTCTTGCCGAAGCCGGCGACTACAACCGGGTCGAAGCCCGCGAACGCGCGCCGGTAGCCCTCGCGCTTGTTCAGGATCGTCGACCAGGAGAGGCCGGCCTGGGCGCCCTCCAGCGTGAGCATCTCGAACAGGAAGCGGTCGTCGTGGGACGGAGCGCCCCACTCCTCGTCGTGGTAGGCGCGCATGAGCTCGTCGCTCTCCGCAGCCCACTCGCAGCGGATGACGCTCGACATCGCCGGATAGGATCGCAGGCCGTGCGTGCCCTGGCGACCCTTCTCCTCGCGCTCGCCTTCGTCGCCGGTTGCGGTGCCGGCGGCGATGAGGCAGGCGGCGACGCGAGTTCGGCGATCACGACGGACGTGACGGAGTGCGCCGACGTCGACGCGCCTGACGCGCGCACGCCCGAGCCGGCGACAGCGCCGTCCGAGCCCCTGGACGCGTCGACGACCTACACGCTGGTCTTCGACACGAGCTGCGGCGCCTTCACGGTCACGCTCGACCAGGAGCTTGCACCGAAGACGTCCGCCTCACTCGTCGCGCTCGCGCGGGACGGGTACTTCGACGACACGATCTTCCACCGGGTCGTATCCGGCTTCGTGATCCAGGGCGGCGATCCGACGCAGTCGGGCTCGGGCGACCCTGGGTACTCGACCGTCGACGCGCCGCCCTCGGACGCGAAGTACACGAAAGGTGTCGTGGCCATGGCGAAGACGCAGACCGAGCCGCAGGGAACGTCCGGCAGCCAGTTCTTCGTCGTCACGGGCGAGGACGCGGGACTCCCCCCGGACTACGCGATCGCGGGCACCGTGACCGACGGCATGGACACGGTGGAACGGATCGACGCGCTCGGCGCTCCCGGCGGCGACGGGCCGCCGACGAAGCCGGTGGTCGTGAACACCGTCACGGTCAACGAGAGCTGATGGCCGGAGTCGCCGCGGTCGTCCTCGCAGCGGGCGAGGCGTCGCGGTTCGGGAGCCCCAAGCAGCAGCTGCTCCTTCCGCGCGTTCTCGAGCGGCTCGCGAAGACGTCGGTCGACGAGATCGTCGTGGTCGAGGGTGCCTACCCGCTCGAGCCGCCCGGCGACGTCCGGATCGTGCGCTGCGCCGACTGGAAGCTCGGGGCGGGAGCGTCGCTGCGCTGCGGGCTGGCCGAATTGGACGAGGAAACGGAGGCTGCAGTCGTCGTGCTCGCGGACGGACCGAAGATCGCGCCCGCCGCCGTCGAGCGCATTCTGGCCGAGTGGCGCGCCCAGGGAGGCGTGGTCGCCGCATCCTACGGTGGCCACCGCGGTCATCCGCTCGTACTCGGCCGAGCCGACTGGCACGCGGTCCCCGACGAGGGGCTCCGCGGCCTGGCCGTCAAGCTCGTCCCGTGCGACGATATCGGCGCCCCGGGCGACGTCGACACACCCGAGGATCTGAAAAGGCTCTAGGCGGTGGCGTCGAGCCCGCGCAGCTCGGCGAGCTTGTCCATCAGGCCTGGTGGCATGCGCTCGACGGAGCTCGTCCGCACGTAGCGGCGCAGGCTCTCCTCGAAGCGATACCGGCGGCGGCAGTAGTCACAGCCGCCCAGGTGCTCCTCGGCCTCACGCCACTCCGCGTCCGTCAACGTGCGATCCAGGAAGTCCTGGAGAAGCTCTTCGCAGCGATCGCACGGCGCGCCCATCAGCTCAGAGCCTCCTCTGCGAGACGCTGCTTGAGAGCGCGGCGACCACGGTGCAAGCGTGACATGACTGTTCCTATCGGCACATCGAGGATCTGTGCCGCATCAGCGTACGAGAAGTCCCCGATGTCGACGAGCACGACGACGTCGCGGAACTGCGGCGGAATGTCGGACAGCGCGTTCACGATCGAGTCCTGGGAGAGGCGCTCGACCACGTCGTCCGTCTCCAGAGCGTCCTCGCCTGCCGCAGATGCCACCTTGTTGGCGAGGTAGTAGTCGGTCTCCTCGAGCGGCTGAGTCTGAGGCGTGCGCTGGATCTTGCGGCCGCGGTCGACATTGAGGTTGGTGAGGATGCGAAGCAGCCAGGCACGTAGGTTCGTCCCGGGTGTGAAGGACCTCCAGCTTCGAAACGCACGCGCATATGTCTCCTGGACGAGATCTTCTGCCTCCTCACGCGAGCCGACGAGTCGCCTCGCAACTCGGTAGACCTGATCAGCGAGCGCAAGCGCATCCTCCTCGAAGCGCGCGCGGTCGCGAGCCTCGGTCGCAATCCGTCGTGCTTCGGTGTCGGGGCCCGGCTCGCTCACCGGCGTACCGTACCGCTGTCTCCTACGGGAGCCTGAAACGTGGCTGCAGCGGGGCCTATTCCCGCTCGTCGATCTCGGGGAAGCCGGACCGGCGCAGTACAGCGGCGATCTCGTCTCGCGAGGTCTTGCCCTCGTCCCACTCGAGCGTGACCTCGCCCATGAGGTTCGCGTTCGCATACTCGATGCCCTCGTGCCCACGAAGAGCTCCAGCGAGCCGGCCGATGCAGCGCTCGCAGCGCACTCCGCCGACTCTCAGGGTCGCGGTCGCCATCACGCCGATGGTACCGGCGCTGCTTCGTGCAACCGGACCTCGCGGTCGGCGAGGCCGATGAGCAGAGGGTCGTGCGTGGCGCAGACAACCGTCGTCCCGGTCGTGTGGGCGAGCTCGGCGAGGATGGCTCCGATCTCCAAGGTGGTGACCGCGTCGAGGCGAGAGGTCGGCTCATCCGCGACAACGACGGGCGTGCGCGCCGCGAACGCGCGCGCGAGTGCAACCCGCTCGCGCTGTCCTGCCGAGAGGAGCTCGACGCGGCGGTCGACGTGAGCGGCGAGCCTCACGGCGTTGAGTGCCTCCGTCGCACGCTCCGACGCCTCGTCCTTCCCGACGCCGCGGAGCGCGAGTCCGAGTTCGACGTTCTCGCGTGCGGAGAGGAAGCCGGAGAGCCCCGGCGCCTGCCCCACGACCGCGATGCGCTCGCGACGCAGGTCTGCGCGGGCCACGCGATCGAGCGACGAGACGACGACGTCGCCGAGCCGTACCTCGCCCTCGTCCGGAACGTCCATGCCGGTGAGGAGCGCCAACAGCGTCGACTTCCCGGACCCCGACGGACCGACCACGACCGAGAGCTGCTGTGGGAGGAACGTGACGTCGAGCCCGTCGAGGGCGACCTGCTCGCCGTACCGGCGGGAGACGCCGCGCACCTCGAGCACCTCTCCCCGCGAGCCTGCGAGCTGGGCCGACTGCTCGACCGGAGACGCGACGCGACCGTCGACGGGATGCAGCTCGACGGAGCGCTCGCCGACGACGATCCGCGCGCGATCGTGGATGCCGGCAGCGCGAAGCACTTCCTCCGAGATCCGAAGCCAGCCACCCACTCCGACGACGGCGGTCTCCGCACCGCCCGTCCGCTCCTCGCTCACGCGGCCGTCCCGGATGTGCACGACGCGGTCGGCGATCTCAGTGGAAGCCGGGTCGTGGCTGACGACGAGGGCGGCGGACCCGTGCTCGGTCAGGAGCTCCGAGAGCAGCTCGAGCGCCTCCCGCGCCGACTCCGCATCGAGGTCTCCCGTCGGCTCGTCCGCGATGAGGAGCTGCGGGCGCGCGGCGACCGCCGCGCAGAGCGCGATTCGCTGCTGCTCCCCGCCGGAGAGCTCGGAGGGACGGGCATCGGCGCGGTCGAGCAGGCCGACGCGCTCGAGGAGCTCATGCGCACGTGCGGTCCGTTCGCGCTCGGGGGCCGACGCGAGCCCGAGCGGCACTGCCACGAGCTCTGCTGCGGTCAGCTCGCCCGCGAGCGCGCGCCAGTAATGCTGGTCGGCGTAGCCGAGGACGTCCCGGCGGTACCGGCCGAGCTCCGCCGCGGACGCGTGGACGAGGTCGCGGCCCACGACGACGAGTGAACCCGCGGACGGCCGGGCGAGCCCGGCGATCACGCGCATCAGGGTCGTCTTGCCCGAGCCGCTCGGCCCGAGCACGACGCACGTCTCCTCCTCCTCGACGGACAGCGTCAGTCCCTGCAGCGCCGCGACGCCGCCGGTCGCCGACGGGTACACGGCGAACAGTTCCCTCGCGTCGACGACGAGCCCGCTCATGCATCGAGCTCCCGGTACAGCGGGCCGCGCTCGCCGCCGAACGCACGGCGGGTCGCGCCGCCGACCAGCACCAGGGCCAGCACGACGAAGAGGAACACGCCCGCGAGCACGACCAGCGGATCGACGACGACCGCGAGCGGTGGGTCGGCGGCCTGTCCGCCCGCGGTCACGGAGACGACCCGTGCCACCAGTGCGAGCAGGCCGAGTCCGGTTGCGATGCCCGCGACCAGCCCGACGACGGAGAGCGTGGCCGCCCTCGTCCGCACTACGCGGCGCAGGAACGACGGAGACGATCCCTGCGCCTCCAGGTCGTAGTGTTCGCCTCGATCGTCGCGGAGGTCGGCGCGGACGGCGAGCGCCAGGCCGAGCGAGGCCAGCACCAGCGCCACGAGCGCGCTTCCACCGAGCGCGAGCAGCGTTCCGCGGGCGAGCGGATCGCGATGCGCCTCCGCCTCGACGTCCTTCCGCACGGTCGTCGCAAGCGCCCGGAACGGGGGTCGCTCGAGCGCGCTCGAGACGGCATCGACCCGCTCCGGCGGAACGTCCATCCAGATCTCGTTCTCGCGCGCCCCACCGGGGACGGCGGTGTTGATCGCGGTGTCGAGCGCAACGCGGTCCCCGACGACCGTCTCGCCGGTCGCTCCCGGAAAGCGACTGACGATGCCGGCGACCTGGACCGGCACGGTCTCCCCACCCACCTGGAGCGGCAGCATGCCGCCGACGCCGCCTGCGATGTCCGCCAGGCGCGGCGTCGCGAACACCTGGGGCGGCGAGAGATCCGTCGGCTGCTCGGCGCGCAGATACGCAGTGCGACCGAGCGTGAGCGCCACGCGCGCGTCGAATCCGTCGCCGGTCGCGCTCGTGACGATGCCGTTCTCGCCTCTCCACTCGCGCAGCTGCGACGCGAGCGCCCCGGCGAAGTGGAGGTTGGCGACGAACCCGATTCCCGCATCTGCCCCTCGCTCGATGATGCGCGGCGGCGGAGCGAGCTCGAGGCGAGTCAGGAGTGACCCGCGGGGAACGCGCGTGCGAAGCGTCGTCGCTTTCGCCTTGCTGGAGTCGCCCAACTTGATGCGGTGAAAGGAGCCGTCCGGCAGGCGCACGACCGCGGCGTAGGAGACGATGCCTTTGGGTACGCCGAGCTCGATCCGCCCGGCCGCGAGCGGGAGCCCTCTGAGCTCCGCCGGCTTATCGGGAGCGATCGCACCGGCGACGTCGGCCGTGCTCCTCCCCGACGCCCACTCCGGCCGCCACACCCCGACGCCCGCGACGGCGCCGCGGTCGAGCCCGAGCACGGTGACTCCGCCGACACGCTCGGCAGGACCGCCGCCCGCGTTGACGCGAAGGACCGGGAACGCGGCACCACCCCTCCCCGCCAGCTCGCCGAAGCGCGCGGCGGAAGCCACGTCGTACACGGGCACGAGGTTCTGGAGGTTCTCCCGGACGACGATGTCGTGCGGCACGGCGAAGGCAGCCTGCTCGCGATCGCCGCGGCTGAGCGTGGCGCGGTAGCCCTCCGCGAGCAGCGCGAGCGCGAACGCGATCGTGAGGAAAGCGACCGTGGCCACCGCGGCCCCTGGGCCGCGGGCGAGCCCGACGGCGGCGAGCCGCGTCGAGACCCGACCGCGACTCGAGTCGGCCCACAAGCGCGCGGCGAACGGGAAAACCCTCGCAACCAGGACGGCGGCGGCGAGCGCGATCAGCCCGGGGAGAAGCAGGAGGAGCAGGGCCGCGCTGCCCCCGCGAGCCAGCTCGTCCTCGTCCGCGACCCCGCCAGCGAGCGCGACCGCGGTCACGACCAGCGCGCCGATCGCGAGCAGGTCGAGGCTGCCGATGCGTGCGCCTTCCCGCGGCCTCAGGGAGACGGTGATCCACACGAGTGCTGCCGCCGCGAGCGCAGTCGCTCCCGCGAGCGCGAGCCCGCGCGGCGAGAGCACGCTCTGCAGGAGCACGTCGCCTACCGGAGCATCTGCGACTCGTGCGACGAGCGCCGCCACCCCGATGCCGACGATCCAGCCGACGAGGACGCCGGCGACCGCGACGAAGGCGCTCTCGATCCCGCTCAGGAGAGCGAGCTGCCAGCGGCGGGCGCCCGACCAGGTGAGACGTCGCCTCGCAGCCTCGAGATCGCGGCGCATCCCGCGCGCAGCGAGGACGGTGAAGGCGAGAAGCAGCGCCGCTCCCTCGCCGCCGACGAGCAGCAGCCGCGTCCCGGCCACGTCCGCCGCACGTTGCGCGGCGCGCAGCTCCTCGACCGGCGCGTCGACGTCGAAGGACGAGATCGCCGCGAGATCGGCGCGCGCACGATCCGTGCGGTCGATGAGATCGTCGACCTCCCAGAGCCGCGGGCTTCCCGGATCGACGGGCCAGACCCACGCATATGTGCGGTACGTCCGGGCGAGCGCAGGCGAGGACTCGAGCGCGGTCCGACCTTCGGCCACGACGAGGGGGCCGGGCGCAGGCCGGTGGTACTCGGCGGTCTGACCCAGCGCCGACGGGGCAGTCACGTCCGCGACGGCCGCGTCCGTCGAGCGCAGGAAATCGCCGTAGAGCTGCCGCGAGCGCAGCTTCGCGGTGCCGACGACGACGAGCCGTAAACCCTCCACGTTCGGCAGCCGCCCGCTGCCGCGCAGGCGCAGCACCTCACACCGCTCGAGCGTGCACGTCCGCGGCAGCCGGCCCGAGCGCAAGGCGACGTACGGCGCGAGGCCGTCCACCGCGCTGATGCCCACGTAGTGTCCCGCAACGGTGCTCTCGCGGAAGAGCACGAGGCGCGTCGGACCGTCGAGGCCGACGCCCTGGAAGGCCGTATTCACGTCGTCGTCGAGCACGGACAGCCGCTCCGAGGGACTGCCGGGGATCCCGAACCACACCGCACGCACCGAACGCGAAGAGGCGGGGATGCGCTCGATGGCGTCCGCGGTCGAGCGGTCCGTCGCGATGGTGACCCCCGCGAGGACGCCCGCGAGCACGGCCGTCGCGACCGCGAGCCCGAGTGCCGTGACGAAGGCGCCGCTGTCGCGCCGTCGGAGCCGCTTCGCGGCCAGCCCGGCCACGAACCACGCTGACCTCACGCCGTCGACCTCCTCCGTTGCCGATACGCGGCCGTCTTCGTGCGGTTGCCGCAGATCGACATCGAGCACCAGGTCGAGGAGGCATTGCGCGAGGCGTCGTAGAAGAGCCAACCGCAGTGAGGCCCCGGGCAGGCCTTCATCCGCGCCCATTGCCCCGAGGCCTGCGCCTCGAGGACGCTGACGACGATCGCGGCGAGCACCCGGTCGACCCCGTCGCCCGCGGGCCTCAAGCGCAGCTCACCCGCGCAGTCGAGCTCCACCCGGAGACGAAGCGCAGCGGCGATCGCCGCGAAGGCGGACCGCAGGTCGTCGTCGGGCGCCTCGCCGTGGGTGTTGCCGAAGGCGAGGGTGCGCAGGACGTCGCGTAGCTCGCGAGCCCGAACGAACGACTCCGCATCCACCTCCGCGGTGTCCAGGAGCCCCCGGCCCCGCAGCCAGTCGCCGAGCGCCTGCGGCGTCGCCAGCTCGTCGATCGCCCACACGGCGATCTCGGTGTTCACGAAGTCCTGGACGAGGGCGAGAGGCGCGGGCGCCGGAGGGCGGCCGCCCGGCTGGAAATCCGCTGGCACGGAAACCACTCAACCAGTATCGACGGTGTCCGCGACACCGTCAAATACAGCACGCAGGTGTCGGGCGGCTGAGGGCCTAGCGCTTGACGCCGTGCACGGGCCGGCCGGCGGCCTCCCACGCGTAGTAGGACGCGCTCGGGCCGAACCCGGTCTCGTATCCCACGATCCGCGGGTTCCGGCCTACTTCCTTCGCGCGCTGCGCATGCCACAGGAGGTTCGGGTCGTCGCGCTCCTCCCAGACGAGCACCAGATGCGCAGCCGTCATGAAGTCGGCGACGAACGAGCAGCCCTCGGCGGGACAGGGGAACGGGTCCGTCCTCACACAGAACCACCCGCCGTGATCACCGTCGTCGTCCCCCTCCCAGAGGTCCTCGTCCGACTCGAGGTCGACGTCCGAGAGCACTGCCGCGCCGGGGCGAAGCTCGGACTCCACGGGGGCACAATAGCCACGTGCCTCCGGCCGGCCGTCGCGACGTCGCCGTCGTCCTTTCGGGCGGCGGGATCAACGCCGCCCTGCTCGAGCTCGGCTTTCTGCGGCGGCTGTCGGAGACGGATCTGTGGCCGCGAATCGGTCGCATCCACGGAACGTCGGCCGGTGCGCTCGCGGGGACGATGGCGGCACTCGACCGGCTGGACGACCTCGAGGAGTTCCTCCTGGGACTCCAGCCCGAGGACGTCTTTCGGCCGCGACCGATCTGGCAGTTCCCGGGTGGGCTCAACGACTACACGCTGCCCGCGACGGTCGCCGATCGCATCGGCTCGCCGGCCGAGCTCGGGGGCGCCCTGGCCGCGGCAGCAGTCGAGCTTCTCGTGTACGCGACGGATCTCTCCGAGCACCCCGTCGAGGACGGCGAGCACGACTTCGAGGACGGCGAGCACGACTTCGAGCTCGAATACTCGTCGCGTACCACAGAGCCCGAGGTCATGGGCCGGGCGATCCTCGCATCGGCGGCGATCAGCGGCCTGGTGCTCCCGATCGCGGTCGACGGGAAGGTCGCCACCGACGGCGGCTGGGTGCGCAACTTCCCGTTCGAGCACGCGTATCGAAGCGCGGACGTCGGCACGATCGTGGCCTTCCGCTACCTCCCGAGCT
>JBKPLV010000291.1:0-2079 GCA_046731795.1 Actinomycetota bacterium
GACCCACTTCGTGCCGACGCGGCAGGGTGTGCACTTCCCGCACGACTCGTGCTCGTAGAACTGGGACACGCGGATCCCGAGCTGCACCATGCAGCAGCGGTCGTCGATGACGATCACGCCCGCCGAGCCGATGGACGATCCCGCCTCGACGAGCGAGGTGAAGTCCATGTGCGTGTCGATGTCGTTCGCCGTCAGCACCGGCGTCGACGAGCCGCCGGGGATCACGGCCTTCAGCTCGCGCCCGTCCGGCACCCCGCCGCCGACGTCGTAGATCAGCTCGCGCATCGAGATCCCGTGCGGGAGCTCGTAGTTCCCGGGGTTGACCACGTTGCCGGAGAGCGAGAAGACGCGCGTGCCGGCGGAGTTCTCGACGCCGAGCTTCGCGTACTCCCCTCCGCCCATCTCGATGACGGGGGTGACCGTCGCGATCGACTCGACGTTGTTCACCGCCGTCGGCGCCGCGTACAGCCCCGCGATCGCCGGGAACGGAGGCTTCGTCCGCGGCTGCCCGCGCTTGCCCTCGAGCGACTCGAGGAGCGCTGTCTCCTCTCCGCAGATGTAGGCGCCGGCGCCGCGGTGGAGCACGATCGTCACGCCGCCGAGGAGGTCGGCCTTGCGCATCACCTCCAGCGAGTCGCGCAGCACCTCGAACTCGCGCTCGTACTCGCCCCGGATGTAGATGAACACGTGCTGCGACTGGATGCCGTGCGCCGCGATGAGGCAGCCCTCGAGGAAGCGGAACGGGACGCGCAGCATGATCTCGCGATCCTTGAACGTCCCGGGCTCCGACTCGTCGGCGTTGACGACGAGGTAGTGCGGCTTCGGCAGCTGGTCGGGCTTGGGGACGAAGGCCCACTTCCGGCCGGTCGGGAATCCCGCGCCGCCCCGTCCGCGCAGGCCCGAGGCCTCGAGCTCGGCGATGACGTCGTCCGGGGCCATTCCCCGCGCCCTGCGGAGGGCGCCGAACCCGCCCGCCCTCTCGTACTCCGCGATGTCCGTGACGGCGCCGCCGTTCGTCCCGGCGAAGACGATCTCCGGGCGCTCAGGCACCGCGGAGCTCCTCCACGATTCCCGCCACGTCGTCGGCGCTGACGCGCAGCCGGTGGCGGTTGTTGATCGCGACGACCGTCGCCCAGCCGCAGCCGCCGAGGCACTCGATCGTGCCGAGCGTGAACCCGCCGTCCTCCGAGGTCGCGCCGGCCGGTGTTCCCAGCTCGCGCTCGAACGCCTCCACCACCTGCTGCGCGCCGGCGAGCGCGCAGGAGACGTTCGTGCACACCTCGATGCGTGTGCGCCCGACCGGCTCGAGGTAGTACTGGTCGTAGAAGGACGCGATCGACACGCAGTACGCCGGCGAGACCTCGAGGGCGTCCGCGACCTCGCGGATCGTGTCGGGCGACAGCCAGCCGCCTGCCTCGTCCTGGGCGAGCTGGAGCGCGGGCATGACCGCAGATCGAGGATCCGGGTACCGCTTGCGGAGCTTCTGAATCTCGGTGGCGACGCTCATCTGTCCGCGTCTCCCATCACCGGGTCGAGCGAACCGGCCGCCGCGATGAGATCGGCGATGAGCAGCTCCTGGACGATGGTGGCCGTCGCCTGCAGGGCGGCGAAGCTCGGCGCGCGGAACTTCACGCGCCACGGCCGCGGGCCGCCGTCGGAGACGAGGTAGCAGCCGGCCTCGCCGCGCGGAGACTCGATCGCGACGTACACCTCGCCCTCGGGGACGGTGAAGCCCTCCGTGACGATTTTGAAGTGGTGGATCAGCGACTCCATCGACGTATGGAGCTCGTGGCGCGGTGGGAGCACGACCTTGCGGTCGTCGGCGATCCACGGCTCGCCGTCCATCTCGTCGAGCCGGTCGAGGCACTGGGCGACGATGCGCACCGACTGGCGCATCTCGTCCATGTGGACCTTGTACCGGTCGTAGACGTCGCCGTTGCGATAGACGGGCACGTCGAAGTCGACCTCGTCGTAGGCGAGGTAGGGCATGTTCCGGCGGAGATCCCAGTCGACGCCTGACGCCCGCAGCATCGGCCCCGACTGCGCGAGCGCGAGGGCGTCGTCGGCCGACAGCGGAGC
>JBKPLV010000292.1:0-5011 GCA_046731795.1 Actinomycetota bacterium
GATCGCGACTCGGCGGTCGGACATCGGCGCCATGCTACGGCTGCCCCAGGCCGGCGAGACGTGCGAGCATCCGCGCGATGTCGAAGGAGCTCGTCGGGCGCGTCGCGGGGATCGCCGCCGCCGCCGTCCTCATCGCCGTGCTCGCAGTCGTGGGAAAGGCGTGGTGGGACAGCCGGCTGCCCGACACGTACAGCGTCATGGCTTACGGCACACACGACTACGGCGGCGGCGCGGAGCCCGCCGACCACACCGCGCACGGCGGCGGCACGAGTGTGGCCAGCCTCCGGGGCGCTGCCGACGGACGGCCAGACCAACGCTTCGAGCTCACCGCGCGTGCGGCCGATGTCCGACTCGCTTCCGGCCGAGTCGTCCACGCGCTGACGTTCAACGGGAGGTCGCCCGGGCCGGAGCTTCGCGTACACCAGGGCGACCTGGTCCAGGTCGTGCTTCGGAACGAGGACGTCGCCGACGGGGTGACGATCCACTGGCACGGCGTGGACGTCCCGAATGCCGAGGACGGCGTCGCCGGGGTCACACAGGACGCCGTTCTGCCCGGAGAGACCTACGTCTATCGCTTCCGGGCAGAGCAGCTCGGGACGTTCTGGTACCACAGCCACCAGGTCTCCTCCGAAGAGGTCCAGCGCGGGCTCTTCGGCGCACTCGTCATCGAGCCGTCCACACCAGCCACAGGGGTGTTCGACCGGGTGCTCATCGCGCACACGTTCGATGGGATCCCGACGCTCGACGGTAGGGACGCGCTCACATCGATGCGCGTGCCGGCCGGCAGTCTCGTCCGGCTCCGACTCGTCAACTCGGACAGCGCCGTGCGGCGGTTCTCCGTGAGTGGAACACCGTTCCGGGTGCTCGCGATCGACGGCCATGACTTGAGCGGTCCAGACCCTTTGCAGCACGTCGGCCTTCCACTCGCGGCCGGTGGTCGCTACGACGTCGGGTTCACGATGCGGGCGCAGCCCGTCCGCGTCGAGATCGAGGGCACGAATGCCGGGGCAATGCTGATCTCGCGCGAACCGACGACGCCATCAGGGCCTGCAGACGACGAAGCCGAGGAGCCCGATTTCGACCCCCTCACGTACGGGCACCCGGCTCCGATGCCGTTCTCGGCCTCGAGCGCGTTCGACCGCGACTTCCGCCTGAGGATCACCAAGAAGCTCGGCTTCTTCGACGGCAAGCCCGGCCGCCAGTGGGCGATCAACGGCCGGATCTACCCAGACGTACCGATGTACCTGGTCGAGGAAGGCGATCTCGTACGCATGACGATCACGAACGACTCCGGCGTCGTGCACCCGATGCACCTGCACGGCCACCATGCCCTCGTCCTGAGCCGGAATGGAGAGCTCTCGACGGGAAGCCCGTGGTGGACCGACACCCTGAACGTGGGCCCAGGTGACGAGTACGTGATCGCGTTCCGGGCCGACAACCCCGGCATCTGGATGGATCATTGCCACAACCTCGGCCACGCAGCTGCGGGGCTCACGATGCATCTCGCCTACGCGGGAGTCACGACGCCCTATGTCGTGGGCGGCGAGTCCGACAACACGCCCGAGTAGCTCGCTCTGGCGCGCCTAGGTCGTGGCCGGCGCGACGACTTCCGGAGCCGCCTTCCGTGCCTGCCAGCCGTCCCAGACGATCGAGAGGATCAAGCCCAGGATGACGAAGGCGTTGAGGGGATGGAAGGCGCCGATCGCCGGCACGCCCTCGCCGAACCACGCGAGCAGAACCTGGAGCGTCGTGAGCAGGGCGAGGACGCCGTGCTTGCCGAGCCGCCACCTGCCGACGCCCGCGATGACCCCGATCACGAGCAGGATCATCACGGCCAGCCAGACGAGGTACCCGAATCCGATGTGGATGCCGAAGCCGTCCTCGAAGGTCTTGTCCGTGATCGACGAGCCCTCGTCCTCGAGCTTGTGGGAGGCGTAGAACGCGCCGTACCCCGCGAATGCGATCTGCAGGACCACCATGACCAGAACAACGATCGACCAGAACCAGTAGACAGTGCGCACGTCGTCCTCCCGCCTCGATTGGGCGCGAGCCTACGACAGCGTCAGGACGAACTCAAGACGTCGGCGAGAAGATCAGTGCGAGCACTGAGCCACTGACGCTCTCGGCGTCAGTGGGAGCAGCCGTCGCCGCAGCCGCCCACGTGGGTGCCCTCGGGCAGCTCCTCGCCCTCTTCCACCTGGAAGGAGTGGCCGCAGCCGCACGAGGAGACGGCGTTCGGGTTGTCGATCTTGAAGCCCGACTCCTCGATCGTGTTCAGGAAGTCGATCGTCGTGCCGCGCAGGTACGGCGCGCTGAACGGGTCGACGACCACGGGGATGCCCTCGAGCACGAGCTCGGCGTCACCCTCGGCGGCGCCGGCGTCGAAGCCGAGGCCGTACTGAAAACCGGAGCACCCGCCACCCTGGATGGCGACGCGAAGGACGAGCGTGTCCGCGTCGGCCTCTTCCGCCATCAGCTCCTTGATCTTCGCCGCCGCGACGGGCGTGAGCGAGATCAGGGTGTCAGTGGGGTGCTCGACGGTGGCCACGGGCTCATGGTAGCGGACGGGGTTGTCGTTTCCGGGCGCGACTTTGTAACAGGCGTATCGCTCATTTTGAGCGGGTTTCCGTACTCCTTCGTGCGCCCGAGAGGGAGTGGTAGGTTTCGGCGGAGTCCCGACGTCGTGCGCACGCGGGGGGTTCGTACCGTTGCTTTCCAACTGGCTGCCCTTCCTCTTCTACGCGATCTTCGCGGCAGCCATCCCGGCCACGATGATCGTCGCCTCGTTCGTCCTCCCGGGACGCCCCGTTTCGCGGACGAGGCAGCGGATGCTGCCCTTCGAGTCCGGCGTCTCCGAGGGGGCGCCGGCCCGCGATCGGCGCTTCACGGTGAGCTTCTACCTCACCGCGATTCTCTTCATCCTCTTCGACATCGAGATCGTGTTCCTGTATCCGCTCGCGGTGCAGCTGGACGCTCTCGGGTGGTTCGGCGTGGCCGAGCTCGGCGTGTTCGTCGCGATCCTCGGCGTGGCGTACGTCTACGTCTGGCGGAAGGGAGCACTCAACTGGCACTGAAGCGTGAGCTTCCGATCGTGAGCGACCGGCCGCTGGCGAAGGCCGGCCTCCAGTCCGAGCGCGTGCTGTGGCCGGAGCGCGGCCCCGGCGTCTTCGAGCGCGAGGTGCAGGAGATCGAGGACGCGCTCCTCCTGACGACGGTCGAGAAGGCTGTGGCCTGGGCGCGGTCGAACTCGGTCTGGCCCGACACGTTCGGGCTCGCCTGCTGCGCGATCGAGATGATGTCGATCGTCTCGTCGCGGTACGACATCGCGCGTTTCGGCATGGAGCGCTTCTCGTCGTCGCCGCGCCAGGCCGACCTGCTCATCGTCTCGGGCCGCGTCACGCACAAGATGGCCGCGCCGATTCGCCAGGTCTACGACCAGATGCTCGAGCCGAAGTGGGTCATCGCGATGGGCGCCTGCGCGAGCTCCGGCGGGATGTTCAACAACTACACGATCCTCCAGGGCGTCGACAAGATCCTCCCGGTCGACGTGCACGTGCCCGGCTGCCCGCCGCGGCCGGAGGCGCTGATGGAGGGCATCGTCCGGCTCCACGAGAAGATCCGCGGCGGCGTTCCGCCGGCGTACGAGATCCGCGGAGTCGCAGAGTGACGAACACCTACGCGGGCGTCCCCGGCGTGGTCGAGACCCGCGAGGCGCTCGGCGAGACGACGCTCGTCGTCGATCCGGCGCGCCTGGTCGAGGCCTGCTACGCGCTGCGTGACGAGCACGGCTTCAACTTCCTCGCCGACATCGCAGCCTCCGACTACCTCGGCTGGGGCGAGCAGGAGGTCACGGGCTACATCGGGACCGCCGCCGGGCGAGACATGCACGAGCCCGGCTCCCAGGGGCTTGCGCGCGTTCCGGATCCGAAGCCGAAGCGCTTCTCGGTCTCGTACCACCTGCTCCGCGTCGACGACGAGCCGGCCCGCGTTCGCGTGCAGGTGTGGCTCGACGACGGCGAGCCCGTCGCGAGCGTCCTTCCCGTCTGGCCCGCCGCCGACTGGTTCGAGCGCGAGGCCTGGGACATGCTGGGCATCCGCTTCGAAGGACACGACAACCTCGTCCGCATCCTCATGCCGGAGGACTGGGAGGGTTTCCCGCTCCGCAAGGACTACCCGCTGGGCGGCGAGCCCGTGCGCTTCTCGGACGAGGACTGATGTCGGTCCTTCCTTCCACGCGCATCTACGAGGGCACACGCATCCCGAGCCCGGTTCCGACCATCCTCGAAGTGGACCCGGAGAAGCACTCCCTCGAGGACATCCTGCGCGTCAACTTCGGGCCGAACCACCCCTCCACTCACGGGGTGCTCCGCCTCGTCGTCGATCTCGACGGGGAGACGGTCGCGGGCATCCGCGCCGTCATCGGCTACCTCCACACGGGCTTCGAGAAGAACATGGAGGCCAAGTCGTGGTGGAAGTCCGTGACCTACGCGCCGCGAATCGACTACGTCTCCTTCCAGGCGAACGAGCTCCTGTACGTGCTGGCGATCGAGAAGCTCCTCGGCATCGAGATTCCCAGGCGAGCCACGTGGGCACGGATGGCGCTCGCGGAGCTGAACCGCATCCACTCGCACCTGGTCTGGCTCGGGACCTCTGCGCTCGAGCTGGGAGCGATCTCGCTGTTCTGGTACTGCTTCGACGACCGCGACCAGATCCTCGACCTCTTCGAGATGGCCGGCGGCGCGCGCATGCACACGCGCTACGTGCAGGTGGGCGGCCTCGCCGAGGACCTGCCGCCGGGCTTCACCGCCGAGACGCGGAAGTTCTGCGCGTCGATGCCGAAGTCGGTCGACGAGTACGAGGCGATCCTCGACCGGAACGCGATCTGGCTCGAGCGCACGAAGGGGGTCGCTCCGCTGTCGGCCGACGACGCCCTCGCGCTCGCGCAGTCGGGGCCGATGCTGCGGGCGTCAGGCGTCGACTGGGATCTCCGCCGGAACATGCCCTACCTCGC
>JBKPLV010000293.1:0-15902 GCA_046731795.1 Actinomycetota bacterium
CAAGGACGCGAAGCGCGCGTTCCTCGACGAGCTTCCGACCTTCGGCGTCGACTACGGGAACGCGCACGACGAGGCGGTCTCGGAGACCTTCCCTGCGAGCGATCCGCTCGCGTCCGGAGCTCCCGGCTCTGCCGAGGAGCATGGGGAGGCGACGATCTCGACGACTCCGCGCATCGTCCTCGTCGAACCGAGCTCCGTGGGCGTGACGCTCGAGGGCGAGACGTTCGACCTCCATCACGGAAGCGTCGTGATCGCTGCGATCACGTCGTGCACGAACACCTCGAACCCGGCCGTCATGGTCGGAGCCGGGCTCCTCGCGAAGAACGCCGTCGAGCGCGGGCTCCGGCGCAAGCCCTGGGTGAAGTCGAGCCTCGCGCCGGGATCGAAGGTCGTCACCGAGTACTACGACAAGGCAGGCCTGACCCCGTACCTCGAGAAGCTCGGGTTCCACACGGTCGGCTACGGCTGCACGACCTGCATCGGGAACTCCGGTCCGCTCGCTCCGGAGATCTCCGAGGGCGTGTCGACGGGCGACCTGGTCGTCTGCGCCGTCCTCTCGGGCAACCGCAACTTCGAGGCTCGCATCCATCCGGAGGTGAAGGCCAACTACCTCGCCTCGCCGCCGCTCGTCGTCGCGTATGCGCTCGCGGGTCGCATGGATCTCGATCTCATGACGGAGCCCCTCGGCGTCGGCTCGGACGGTCAGGACGTGTACCTCTCCGACATCTGGCCGACCCCGCAGGAGGTGAACGACACCGTCGTCGGGGCGATCAGCCAGGAGATGTTCGGCGCCACCTACGCGGACGTCTTCACGGGGGACGAGACCTGGCGCGAGCTACCCGTTCCCGAGGGGGAGCTCTTCGCGTGGGACCCCGACTCGACGTACGTCCGGCTCCCGACGTACTTCGAAGGAATGCCGCCCGAGCCGGGTCCCGTCGAGGACGTCGTCGGCGGGCGCTGCCTCGTCGCGGTCGGCGACTCGGTCACCACCGACCACATCTCGCCGGCCGGGGCGATCAGGCCGGACTCACCCGCGGGCCGCTACCTGATCGAGCACGGCGTCGAGCGGAAGGACTTCAACTCGTACGGCTCGCGCCGCGGGAACCACGAGGTGATGGTGCGCGGGACGTTCGCGAACGTCCGGCTCCGCAACCAGCTCGTGCCCGGCTCGGAGGGCACGTGGACGGTGCACGTGCCGAGCGGCGAGGAGACGACCATCTTCGAGGCCGCCGAGCGCTACCGCGCGGACGGCACTCCGCTCGTCGTGCTCGCAGGCAAGGAGTACGGCTCGGGATCGTCGCGCGACTGGGCGGCGAAGGGGCCGAAGCTCCTCGGCGTGCGAGCCGTGATCGCCGAGAGCTACGAGCGGATCCACCGGTCGAACCTCTTGATGATGGGGGTGCTCCCGCTGCAGTTCATGACCGGCGAGAACCGCGAGTCGCTGGGCTTGAGCGGGCGCGAGGAGATCTCGATCAGCGGGATCGACAACGCCGAGGCCGACGAGGTGACGGTGCGCGCGGGCGAGAAGGAGTTCCGTGCCATCGTCCGGCTCGACACCCCGCGCGAGCGCGAGTATCTCCGGCACGGAGGGATCCTTCCCTACGTGCTGCGCCGGCTCCTCGGGAGCTGAGCTCGCCCGCTGCGCCTCACGCCGCGTACTGCGGGCGCCCGCTGGGCCGGTAGACCTGAATCGTCACGCCGCTCGAGGTGGCTCGCGAGTCGACCAGGTCGAGCGCGCTGTCAGGGCCGCTGTCCGGAAAGAGCCGCGTGCCCTGGCCGACGACGACGGGATAGGTGAAGAGGATCATCTCGTCGACGAGCCGCTTGTCCAGCAACCACCGGATCAGTGCGCCGCTGCCGTGCACCTGCAGCTCACCGCCAGGCCTGGCCTTCAGCTCGCCGACGGCGGCCGCGAGGTCTCCGGAGAGGAGGGTCGTGTCCGCCCATTCGGGCTCGGTGAGCGTCGTCGAGGCGACGTACTTGGGCCGCGTGTTCAGCGCCACCGAGATCGCGTTGTCGCCCTCGTTCGCGCCCCAGGAGCCCGTTCCCCAGGAGCCGGCGAAGATCTCGTAGGTCCGCCGGCCGAACAGGAACGCGTCGGCGCGCTGGAAGACCTCGCTCAGGAACGCCTCCGCCTCGCCCCCGAAGAGCGGCAGAGCCCAGCCGCCGCGTTCGAATCCGCCCGTCCGGTCCTCGTTAGACCCACCGAGTCCCTGCATCACCCCGTCGACGGAGACATGCGTGACGGTCGTGAGCTTCATGGTCGCCGCTCCCTTCTCCAGAGGTCGTCTTCGGGAGGATCGCACCGCCGAGGCAGCGCCGGCTTCCCCGGCGCAGCCTCGGCCGTGCTCAGCTGGCGGCCTTCTTCACGAGAGCCGCGATCTTCGCCTCGTCGTTCGCCGTCAGCTTCGTCAGCGCGTAGGAGGTCGGCCACATCGTTCCGTCGTCGAGGTTCGCCGACTCGTTGAAGCCGAAGGTCGCGTACCGCTCCTTGAACTTGTCGGCGCTCTTGAAGAAGCAGACGACCTTGCCGTCGTCCCCAGCGTAGGCCGGCATTCCGTACCAGGTCTTCGGCGAGAGAGCCGGCGCCGTGTCCTTGACGATCGCGTGGATGCGCTCGGCCATGACGCGATCCGCCTCGGGCATCTCGGCGATCTTCTCGAGCACGTCCTTTTCCGACTCCTCCTTGTTCTTTGCGGCCTTCAGCTCGCGAGCGCGCTCGCGCATCGCGGCCCGCTCCTCGGCGGTGAAGCCCTTCTTTGTGGATTTCTTCTCGGTCATCGTCGTCCCGTCTCCTGAATTCGGATGAGGTTGCCCGCGGGATCGCGGAAGGCGCAGTCGCGGACGCCGTACGGTTGCTCGATCGGCTCCTGCACGACCTCGGCGTTGCCCGCCTGCAGTCGCTCGAACGTGCCGTCGAGATCGGTGGTGGCCAGGTTGATGCTGGCGAAGGTCCCCTTGGCCATCATCTCGGCGATGGTCCGGCGCTCCTCGTCCGTGATGCCGGGAGTTGCCGCCGGCGGGTACAGGACGATGGAGGTGCCGGGCTGGTCCGGTGGCCCTACCGTGATCCAGTGCATCCCGCCGTACTCGACGTCGGCGCGGACCTCGAAGCCGAGCGTGTCCCGGTAGAAGGCCAGCGAAGCCTCCGGATCGTCGTGCGGGAGGAGCGCCTGAGCGATTGTGATGTCCATGGCGTTGACGCTAGCTACCGCTCCGCGACCTGCGCTTCTCGATTCCTGATCGGTCTCGTGACCTGCTTCGCAACGCACGGCGGCATCCCCGAGGTGGCGGGTCCGGCCTCGCGCCGGTAGACGCTCGGCGGCACGCCGACGAGCTCGGTGAAGCGAGTGCTGAACGTGCCCAGCGAAGAGCAGCCGACCGCGAAGCAGACCTCGGTGACGGTGAGGTCACCACGACGCAGGAGCGCCATCGCGCGCTCGATCCGCCGCGTCATCAGGTAGCTGTAGGGCGACTCGCCGTAGGCGAGCCGAAACTCCCGGCTGAAGTGGCCCGCAGACATGTGGGCGTCGCGTGCGAGCGCCTCGACGTCCAGCGGCTGCGCGTACTCGCGGTCCATCCGGTCCCGGACACGGCGCAGGAGCGCGAGGTCGCGCAGGCGTTGCTCCGCCACGGGTCCGTCGGCCACCCGAGGATCGTGCCACGACGTGCCGAGCGTGAGCCTAGGGACGCTTCCAGCCGACGAAGATCGCCCAGCCGAGCACCTCGCGCCGAACTCGCAGGTGCGTCCGCTTGTTGCCCTCGTACCGCGAGCGGATCTCGGGCGCGTCCGGATCGTCCGGATTCTCGGCGAGCCAGCGCTCGACCGACTGCCAATGGAGCGTCTCGTACCGGTCCCAGTCGTCCTCGGAGGAGGCGATCACGGACACGACTGGGAGCCCGGAGGTCTCGAAGATCGTGACCGTTCCTTCGAGCGTCGTCCACGGCTCGCGCCGCTCCTCGTAGTCGTCGGGCAGCGCGAGGCTCCGCCAGTACGGCTCGCCCACCACGACGTGTCCGCCCGGCCGCACCGCGGGTGCGAGCGCGTCGACCGTGTCGGCGAGGCTTCCGAAGACGAAGGTCGCTCCCAGGCAGAGGGCTGCGTCGAACTCCCCCGGCTCGAAGCGGACCGCTGCGCCGTCCCCGAGCTCGAAGGAGACCAGCTCGGAGAGCCTCGCCGCCTCGGCGCGCCCCACGGCGACCGCGTGGAACTCGGGCGCGATCTCGACGCCGCGAATGTGGCAGCCGAACGTCTCCGCGAGGAGCAGCGCCGGTCCGCCACGCCCGGAGGCGATGTCGAGGACGCGCGACCCGGCCCCGAGACCCAGCCGCTGGCCGAGCAGCACGAGCTTGTCCCGCGAGGTCGGATTCTGGAGCTCGTGCGCGGCCTCGGCGACGACGTAGTAGCGAGGGATCACGGGTCGATCATCTACGCTCACGCGCCTGATGGCCAACCGGGAGATCGTGGAGGGGAGCTGGGGGATCGATCCCGTGCCGCCGCGGCTTCGCATCCTCAGCGGGCTCGAGACGGGCCTGCTGTGGGGGAACCTCGGCGTCTCGCTGCTCGTGATCGTCGCCGGCGCGGTTCTCGTGCCCGCTCTCTCGTTGCCGGCCGCGCTCGTCGCCATCGTCCTCGGCTGCGTGATCGGGAACGCGATGCTCGCGGTGGCCGGGATGATCGGGGCCGATGCGCGCGTCCCGGGCATGGCGCTCATGCGCGCTCCGCTCGGCCAGCGCGGCTCGCTGCTCCCGACTGCGATCAACGTCCTGCAGGGGATCGGCTGGACGGTCTTCGAGCTCCTGGTGATCGCCACCGCCGCCGCGGCGCTCTCCGACGAGCTCTTCGGCTTCCGCGCCCAGTGGCTGTGGACACTCGTCTTCGGCGCCTGCGCGCTCGTCCTCGCCCTGCTCGGCCCGATCGGCTTCGTCCGCCGCTTCATCCGCAGGTTCGCGGTCTGGGCCGTTCCGCTCGCGCTCGTCTACCTCACCTGGTGGGCGCTCGACGGCGCCGACCTGTCCGGCATCTGGAACGCCCACGGCGAGGGCGGCCTCAGCGTCTGGCAGGGCGCCGACGTCGTCGTCGGAATCACGGTGTCCTGGATTCCGTACGCCGCCGACTACACCCGCTTCTCGCGCACGCGCACGGGAGCGCTCGGCGGGACCGGGATCGGCTACTTCGTTCCCGACGTGTGGCTGCTCGCGCTCGGCGCCGTCCTCGTCCTCTCGCGCGACATCAGCGACGCGGCCGCACTGCCCGCCGCAGTCGCAGCGGGTGGCTTCGCCGCGATCGTCGCGCTGTTCGCACTGCTCGTCACCGAGACCGACGAGGCGTTCGCGAATGCCTACTCTGCCGCGGTCTCGCTCCAGAATGCTCTGCCGCGCACGCCGCAGCCGCTCCTGATCGTCGTCGTCACGGCGATCGCGACCGCCGGCGCCCTCGTCGTGGACTTCACGAGGTACCAGAGCTTCCTCCTGCTCCTTGGTTCGATCTTCGTGCCGCTCTTCGCGGTGCTCCTCGCCGACTGGCTCGCCGCAGGAGCCCACTACGCGCCGGAGGACGTCTTCGACGCACCGTCGTGGCGGCCGGGCCTGATCGCCGCTTGGATCGCAGGCTTCGCGCTCTACCAGTGGCTGTACCCGACCGGGCCAGGCTGGTGGGTCGACGCCGTGAACGAGCTGAGCCCGCCGAACTGGGGCATCGGGGCCACCGTTCCCAGCTTCGCGGTGTCCTTCTGCCTGGCCGGCGCCGTCGCGGTGCTCGCGAGGCGAGGCGCAGCGGGCGCCGCGCCGGCGTGACCGAGCTCGCTGTCATCGGGAACCTCTCGCGCGATGTCGTTGCGGGCGGGGAGCCGAGGCCGGGCGGGGGCGTCTACTGGAGCACGCGCGCGCTCTCGCGACTCGGAGTGCAGGCCGCGGTGAGCGCCGCCTGCAGCGCCACCGACCGACCGCTGCTGCTTCCTCCGCTCGAGGCGTTCGGCCTCCCCGTCACATGGCACGAGACCTCGTCGACGACGGCGTACAGCTTCCACTACGAAGGCGATCGCCGGATCATGTGGCAGGACGCCGTCGGCGATCCCTGGACGCCGGAGCGGGCGGTCGAGGCAGCCGCCGACGCGGCGTGGGTGAACGTCTGCGCGCTAACGCGCACGGACTTCCCGCCCGAGACGCTCGCGGCGCTCTCCGAAGGGCGGCGCCTCCTCGTCGATCTCCAGGGTCTGGTCCGTACCCCGACCGTCGGGCCACTGCACACCGACGAGCACATCGGCGACGTGCTCGAGCACATCGACATGCTGAAGCTGAACGACGAGGAGGCCGAGACGCTGGTCGGCAGCGCCGAGCCCGAGAAGCTCCTCGAGCTCGGCGTCGCCGAGGTGATCCTGACTATGGGGTCGCAAGGCGCGTGGATCGTCACGCCCCACGGGGTCGAGCACGTCCCCGCGGTCGAGGTCGCGGGTCCGGTCGACCCTACGGGCGCCGGGGACTCGTACTCGGCGACGTACCTCGTCCGGCGCGCAGCCGGCGCGGATCCCGTCGAGGCCGCACGCGCCGCAGCCGAGACGGTCTCGGCCTTCCTCGCGTCCTCCTAGATCCGAAACTCCCCGCGGGCGACGATGACCGCGCGGCCGCCGACCTCGACGCGCTCGATCGCGTCGACGCCCCCGGAGGCGCGCGCGAAGAGCGTCGATGGACGGCCGATCTCCACGCCCTGCGAGATCTCGATCCACTCACCCCACTCGACGAGGCCGTGCCGGCAGAGATGGCATGCAAGCGGCCCGGCGGCGGCGCCAGTCGCCGGGTCCTCCGCGACGCCGAGCGCGGGCGCGAACATGCGCGTCTTCCACGAGACATCGGAGCCCGCGACGCAGCTGACGTTTACCCGTAGGTCTTCGAGCTCGGCGAGATCCGGTCGCAGCGACGCGACCGACTCCGGTGAGTCGAGCGCGACGACCGTGAAGACGGGCCCGTTGTCGTAGCTCTCGATCGGAAGACTCGCGTCCCGGAGCCCGAGCGCGGCGAGCAGGCGCTCTCGCTCGGCATACGGCTCGACGGTGGGAGTCGGCTGCAGCATCCGCCCGAACACGACCGCCCCGGACTCGTCGCGCTCGATCTCCACGGGGATGATCCCGCTCCCGGTCTCCAGCTGGACGAGCGGGAGCTGGAGCGGCGACGCCAGGACCCAGGCCGTCCCGAGGGTCGGGTGTCCCGCGAACGGGAGCTCGGCCGCCGGCGTGAAGATGCGCATCCGCGCAGTGCCGCCCGACTCCGCGGGAAGCACGAAGGTCGTCTCCGAGAACCCGATCTCCTGTGCCAGAGCCTGCATGGTCGCCCCGTCGAGCTCGCGTGCATCGGTGAAGACGGCCAGCTGGTTCCCGGTGAGCGCGGTGTCGGTGAAGACGTCGACGTGAACGTAGCGGAGCGTTGTCGGCATCGCCGCACCCTATCCCGCGCATATCGTCTCCAGCCGTGGCCAGCGCGATCGTCGTCAGCGACCTCACGAAGTCGTACGGGGCCACGGAGGCCCTCCGCGGCGTCAGCTTCGAGGTGGCCGAGGGCGAGGTCTTCGGCCTGCTCGGGCCGAACGGGGCCGGCAAGACGACGACCGTCGAGATCCTGGAGGGCTACCGCGCGCGCGACGGAGGCGCGGCCGACGTGCTCGGACACGATCCCGGCGACGCGGCCCGCTCCTTCCGTGAGCGCATCGGCGTCGTCCTCCAGCAGTCGGAGCTGAACCCACTGCTGACGGTCCGTGAGACCCACCTCCTCTTCGCGGGCTACTACGCGCGACCCCGCGATGTCGACGAGGTGATCGAGCTCGTCGGCCTGGCCGAAAAGCGCGACGCGCGAGTCAAGACGCTTTCCGGCGGGCAGAAGCGACGGCTGGACCTCGGCGTGGCGCTCGTCGGCAACCCCGAGCTCGTCTTCCTCGACGAGCCCACCACCGGCTTCGATCCCGCTGCGCGCCGCGCAGCCTGGAACATGATCCGCTCGCTACGCGAGCTCGGCACGACGATCCTCCTCACAACGCACTACCTGGACGAAGCACAGCAACTGGCGGATCGCGTCGCGGTCTTGAGGGGCGGCGTCATCGTGCGCGAAGGCACACCGGCAGAGCTGATCGGCGAGTCCCGGCTCACCGAGGTCCGGTACCGCCGGAACGGCGAGCTCGTCGTGGTCGAGACCGACGAGCCGACGCGTGTGCTGCACGAGCTGACGAGCGCGGCCGTGGCGGACGGGCGCGAGCTCGACCACCTGGAGGTGCGCAGGCCGACGCTCGAGGACGTCTACCTCGAGCTCGTCGAGGAAGAGGCCGAATGAACACGCTCGCCCACCAGCTCCGGTACGAGCAGAAGATCTTCTGGCGGAACCGCGAGGCCTCGATCTTCATCTTCGTGTTCCCGCTGCTCCTGTATGCACTGCTCGGCTCGGTCTACGACGACACGATCGAGGGCCGCGCGGCGGTGGACGTCCTCCTCGCCGGGCTGTTCGGCTACGGCGCCGCCAACACCGCGTTCGCCGGGCTCGCGATCGTGCTCGTCGTGCGCCGCGAGGGTGGCCTGCTGAAGCGCCTGCGCGCGACCCCGCTCCCGCCCGCGGCCTACCTCACCGCCGTACTGCTCTCGACGCTCGTGACCTTCGCGCTCCAGTCGGTGAGCCTGCTTCTGCTCGGCGGGCTCGTGTTCGACGCGAGCACACCGGCCAACTGGCTCGGCTTCGCCGGAGCGATCGTGCTTGGCGTCGTGTGCTTCGCCGGCATGGGACTCGCTGCCGCCTCACTCATCCGCTCCGCGGAGGGCGTCTCGGCGGTCGTGAACGTCGTCGTCCTCCCGATGGCATTCCTCTCCGGATCGTTCGGCCCGACGCGTGACTTCCCCGCGTTCCTCCAGGCGATCGCCGACGTCTTGCCGCTGACCTACTTCCTCGACATCGTCGACGGTGTCTACCTCGACGGCGACTCGCTGTTCGCCGATCCGGGCGCGCTCCTCGCCGTGCTGGCGTGGGGTGCTGCGGGCGTGGTCGTCGCCCTGCTGCGCTTCGGCTGGATGCCGCGCGAGCGCTGAGCTAGCGGTTGTTCAGCAGGGTGAGGAAGTAGAGGAGCTGAGCGATCGCCGCCAGCGCCCCGGCGACGTAGGTCCACGCCGCCGCGCTCAACGTCGCCTCGACACCCGCCCCCTCGTTCGAGGCAACGAGGCCCAAGTCCTGGAGCTGCCGCTTCGCCCGCCGCGAGGCGTCGAACTCGACCGGCAGCGTCACGACCTGGAAAAGCACCGCAACCGCGTAGAGCGCGACCGCAAGAACGTAGAACTGTGTGATCTGGAGGAAGATCCCGCCCAGCAGGAAGAGCATCCAGATGTTCGACGCGAACTGCACGGCCGGGAACATCGCGCTGCGGAACTTGAACGGCGTGTACGCCTTCGAGTGCTGAATCGCGTGCCCGACCTCGTGGGCAGCAACCGCCGTCGACGCCACCGAGACTCCCTGGAACACGTCCGGCGACAGATGCACCGATCGGCTCCGGGGGTCGTAGTGGTCGGAGAGCGACCCTGGGGTCTCCTCGACAGGCACCTCGTTGAGCCCGTTCGCGTCGAGGACGCGACGCGCGATCTGGGCGCCGGTCATCCCGTTGGCGACGCGCACCTGCAGGTTCTTCGCGAAGGTCGACTTCACGCGGTGCTGCGCCCAGAAACCGATGACCATCGGGACGACGAAGAAGAGGAGAAGCGCTTGCACGGAGGCGAATGGTATCCGCGCCTCACGGGCAGGCGCAGCCCCGCCGGACGACTACCCGGCGTCTTAACCCTGGTCTTGCAACGACTGGCACGCAGGCGCGGCGCTGAAGGCCTGCCGCAGCTCGGCCTCCCCCTCCTCGCCGACGTCCGCGTTCTCGATCGCCGTCACCGTCTGCGAGATCGCGGACTGGAGTGCGGCGAAGTCGGACGCGAGGGACCCGAGCTTCTGGAGGAACTCGCCGGCCGGCGCGTCGGCCGCCTCCTCCGCGCTCTGCTTCAGGGCGTCGAAGCTCGACTCGAGCTGCTCCGTCGACGAGTCGAGCTGTTCGCGGAGCTGGTCGCCCGCGTCCAGGTCCGGCCGGCCGGCGTCGCGGAGCTCCTCGGCCAGCTGCGTCGTCGCGTCCTCGGCCTGGTCGAGCTTCTCGCGCAGGAGCTCGGGGGTGAGCTGCTGCCCGCCGACGTCGGCGAGCGCATTGATCGACTGCCGCCAGTCACCGAGGCTCGTGCAGACCGAGCTCGCCCATTCCTCCGTCGTCGGCTGTCCGTCGTCGTCACTCAGCCGCATCGCCACCGCGGCGACGACGATGGCGACGACGCCGACGGCGATCGCTGCGATGAACCAGTTCCGACGCACCGCGCGCCGAGTGTACGCGCACGCGCGAGTCGACACATATCGTCCCCTCGTGCTCCACTGCGCAGTAATCGGGGCCGGGCAGGCTGGTCTCTCCGCCAGCTACCACCTGAGCGCCCGCGGAATTGAGCACGTCGTTCTGGAGCGCGGCAGCGTTGCCGACACCTGGCGCACCGCGCGCTGGGACTCCTTCTGCCTGAACACACCCAACTGGTGCACGCAGCTCCCGGGGCTCACGCTCTCCGCGGCCGATCCGGATGCGTTCGCGTCGCGCGCCGAGGTCGTCGACCTGCTCGAGCGCTACGCGGACGACATCGGCGCACCCGTCCGAACCGGCCACGTGACTGCACTGCGCTCGCGCGACGGCACGTTCGAGCTCGAGCTGGCCGACGACGTCCTGGAGGCCCGCAGCGTGGTCGTTGCGACCGGCGCGTTCCAGCAGCCTCTCGCCAACCCCGCGTCGTCGGAGCTCCCGGCAAGCGCCGTCCAGATGCACACGTCGGCGTACCGAGATCCCGATCAGCTGCCCGAGGGCGGCGTGCTGATCGTGGGGAGCGGGCAGTCTGGCTGCGAGATCGGGCTCGAGCTGCTCGAGACGGGGCGCGACGTACACCTCGCGGTGGGGCGCTGCGGCTGGTTCCCGCGGCGCTACCGCGGACGCGAGCTCATGCGCTGGATGGTGGATGTGGGCCTCGCCGACGAGACGCCGGATGTGCTCGCCAGCCCAGCCGCGCGCGTCGGCGGAAACGTCTCCGTCTCCGGCGCGAACGGCGGACGCGACTGCAGCCCACTCGTGCTCGAGCTGGCCGGAGCGCGTCTGTACGGCAGGCTCGCCGGCGTCGCAGCGGGCGACGTCGTGTTCGCCCCGAACCTCGACGAGGGTCTCGAGTTCGGACGCACGTTCGAGCGGAACCTGGCCACGCGCTGCGACGAGTGGGCGAAAGCCGAGGGCCTCGACCTCGCGGCGGCCGTGCCGGAGGCCGAGCGGCCGCCGCGCGATCACGACCCGACGCGCCTCGAGCTGGGTCGGGAGAGAGTCACCTCGGTGTTGTGGGCGGGCGGCTACCGTCCGGCCTTCTCGTGGGTCGAGCTCCCGATCTTCGACGAGCTCGGCTTCCCGCGCGCCCGACGCGGGGTGACGGACGTTCCTGGACTCGCCTTCGTCGGGCTCCCCTGGCTGCACACACGGAAGTCGCCCCTGCTGCTGGGCGTCGGGGCCGACGCAGGCCATGTCGCCGATGCGATCGCGGCCTACCTCGAGAGCTAACGCGCAGGACTGGCGCGCTCGTCGACGAGCGGAGCGATCAGCTCGGCGGCTCGTCTCGCGCCCCCTCGCTCGACTCGTCGATAAGAAGGCGGCGGTTCCTCGAGCATCGTCGCGATCTCGGTCGCAAGCCGCTCCGGTGACGACTCGGAGCTCCGGAGCCAGCGTCTCGCCCCGTACCGATCGAGCCGGTGACGCACGTGTCGGTTCTGCTCGAAGTGGTCGTCGAGCGGGATCGCCAGGAAAGGACGCTGCGCGGAAACGAGCTCCATCGTCGTCGTCAGCCCACCCTGGACGACGGCGACGTCGCACGCGAGGGCATGGCGGTACAGCTCGTGAACGTAGCCGCGGATCTCGACGCCGGGAACGGACGGAAGCTCGGCGGGGTCTATGCGCGGGCCGGTGACGACCAGCGCGTGCAGCTCAGGGATTCGTCTCCGCGCGAGCTCGACGGCCTCGAGCGCTCGCCGAAGAAGAGATCTGCCGATACCGGACCCGCCGACCGCGACGAGACACATCGGCTCGTCTCCGTAGCCCAGGGCCGAGCGCAGGCCTGCGCGGTCTTCGAGCGCCGGATCGAAGCTCTCGATGTAGCCGGTGAAGGCGAAATGCTGCTCGGTCCACTGCCGGATCCGGGGAAGGCCGGGCCCGAACGTGTCCTCGACGACATCGTCGGGGTCTCCGACGAAGATCGAGAGATCACGAAGTCGCGGGTATCTGGCGACGTGCCCGGTCATCTCGGCGTTGTAGTCCGCGGTGAGCGCCGCCTCTCGTTCGCCGCCGACCGGCATCGGCAGGAACCCGACGAAGTCGGAGATCCAGACGAACGGCGCGGTCTTGAGCTCCGGATTCTCGTGCAGGTAGTAGTCGAGCTCCCATGCCTCGTCGCCGATCCAGACGTCGAACTGCTCTTGCGTGACGAGGTCGTGGAACAGCATGAAGTTCGCACAGAGGATCTCGTCCATGCGCCTGAGCGCCTGAAATGCGTGCAGCTGATGCTCGCCGGCCTCGCGGTCGATGTGCAGCGCTTCGCTCGCGAGCTCGGCGCTCGCGGGATGAATCGTCTCCCCGCGCGCACGGAGAACCGTCGTAACCGGTTCCTGGGCGAGCCAGTGGACCTCGAGGGCCGGCACGACCCGTCTCAGCTCCTCCGCGATTGCGACGTCGCGCCACACGTGGCCGAGGCCGATTGGAGACGAGAGAAGAAGGGCACGTCGTTGTCGACGCGCGCTCGGTATCCACGCTCGCTCGCGCGGTCGCGGGGTGGCGACGCGGTCGAGGAGGTCGCGAAGCAGGAGATTGAACATCACGGGGTGTCGCGCCTGCGGCCCGTGTCCAACGCCCTCCAGTCGCACGAAGTCGCCCCCGGTCAGCTCGGCGAGCCGAGGTCCGCGGGCGAAGCCGATAATGTTGTCGTCGGTTCCGTGTGCGACGACGACGGGCCGATTGCTCCCGAGCGCCCGACAGAACCCTTCGAGCTCTGTCTCGTCGGCGACGTTCAACGAGAACCGCTGGCTCGCAACGAGGACGTCCGCACTCGTGTCGAGGCCGAAAGACACGAGGTCGTCGACCTGCTTCGTCGAGTGCGGCTCCGGGAAGATCTGTTCGACGAAGAAGCGTACGAAGCCCTCGTAGTCGCGCAGCCAGTAGTGCTTGTTGAACTTCGCCCACCCCTCGTCGGTGTCCAGCGGGTCTTCCCAGGAGTACACCGAGCGCTCGGGCTCGGGCGGCGCAAGGAATGGAATGGTCGGGCCGACCATCAGGGCCGCGTCGACGCGCTCCGGATGCCGGACCCCGAGATGCAGCGCGTAGAGCGCTCCCAGCGAGACTCCCGCGACACACGCGCTCGTGACCCCGGCGGCGTCGAGGACGGCGGCGGCATCGTCCGCGAATTCGATCGCGTCATACGCCCGCGGATCAAGCGGCCGATCGGAGAGGCCGTTGCCGCGGCCGTCGAACGTGACCACGGTCCCCCGGCGGGCGAGGTCTGCGACTTGCGCCTTCCACATGCGCGAATGGACGATCCACCAGCTCGGAAGCAGGAGCACCGCAGGGTCGCCCTGGCCGTAGCGTTCCCAGTGGACGCGTACGCCGGCACGCTCGATCCACCCACTCGCCCCGGGCCGAATAGACGGCGTCCCCGTGTCCGAACGCCTGCGGTTCGATGCCGCGTCCACGGAAGCCACTCGGCGTCCCGGATCTTACGATGCGAGCGCCAGTCGTGCAGAAGCATCAGGCGTCCTATCGTCCAAGCCCCGCTCGCTACATTCCTCACCCCGCCCCCCGGTAGCTGAGTGGATAGAGCAGCGGCTTCGTGGCCTGCAGAAATCCCGCAAACCCGCATGAAAACAGGGGAATCCGGCTAGGCGGTTTCCTCAACCTTATCGCACTTGCGGTGACTCGAGTGGGTTTCCTCAACTCGAGAGAGTGCGTGGCACAGTGCCACGGAGATGACGCCTGGGACGGGGAGACCAGCCGCCTATCCGCACTGTCGATCCCGCGCCACAGCAGGGGAGTGAGAAGATGGTGTGCATCCTGCAGAAGATGGTTTGCATCCTGCAGCGTACGGGCGATGAGGTCGCAGGATGATGACGGTCGTTACTCATATTGAGATCGCGGAAGGAAACGAGCCCGACTGGGATGCCGCCATGCGTGAGCGTGTCGATGCCGCAAAACAGCAGCCTGGCTTCCTGAGTGTCCAGGTCTGTATTCCCGTCAACGGCCTCACTGAGCGGGTCGTGATCGGAACGTGGCAGACGCGTGCCGACTGGGAAGCGTGGCACGAGAGCCGGATCTTCGTGGAGACCCGCGAGCGCATGGATCGCTGTGAGGTGCAGCGCAAGGGCGAGTGGTGGCACGAGGTTCTCGTCGCCGAGCAGCTTTAGCCGCGTCAGGTCAGCGAGGATTCCGGGCGGCGCGACCGATGTCATTCAGTCGCAGCAACGCACCGCCGGGCTCCCCGGTTGCGCCAAGCGCGGCGTACACTCGCGAGACATGCCGGACGCCGTCGTGTGCCCGAGCTGCGGGGGCGAAAACACGCCCGGGGACAGCTTCTGCGGAGCCTGCGGCACCGCGCTCGCCCTGACATGCGGAACCTGCGGCGTCTCCAACTCGCCCGACTCGCGCTTCTGCCGCGCCTGCGGTACCTCGCTCACGCGACCGCCTCGCACAGGGGCGCCCCGCGCCGAGCTGGCCGCCGAGCGTCGCGTCGTCACCGTGCTCTTCGCTGACCTGGTCGGGTTTACCTCGCGCGCTGAGCGCATGGATCCGGAGGATGTGCGCTCGATCCTGTCTCCGTATTACGCACGCCTGAAGCAGGTAGTTGAGGCGCATGGCGGAATCGTGGAGAAGTTCATCGGCGACGCCGTCGTGGCGGTGTTCGGCGCACCGGTAGCGCATGGCGACGACCCGGAGCGCGGCGTGCGTGCCGCACTCGCCATCCGCGACGCGATCGCCGACCTGAACGACGGGAAGCCGGGGCTCGATCTGGAGGCTCGGATCGCGGTCAATACAGGCGAGGCGATCGTCGGACTCGACTGGTCGACGCCCGAGGGTGAGGGCATGCTCGCCGGTGACGTCGTGAACACTGCGGCTCGTCTGCAGACGGCAGCCCCCACGAACGGGATTCTCGTCGGCGAGGGGACGTACCGGGCCACGCACGCTGTCATTGCCTACGAGGCGATCGAGCCAGTCGACGCCAAGGGCAAGAGCCGGCCGGTTGCCGCATGGCTCGTGCTCCAGGCGACCGCAGCGCCCGCCGAGCGAACGACGTCGCGAACACCCTTGATCGGCCGCGACCGCGAGCTGGCGGTCCTGCGTCAGATGTGGGAGCGCGTCGTCAGCGACAAGCGCCCGCACCTGGTGACGATCCTCGCCCCACCCGGAATCGGCAAGACCCGCCTGACTACAGAATTCTGCGAGGACGTCGCGGCTTCCGGGGCGCGCGTTGTCCGCGGTCGCTCGCTCCCATACGGGGAAAGCTCGCCATACGGGGCTTTCGGGGCGCAGGTGAAGCAGATCGCGGGCATCTTCGACACAGATCCCGCGCCTGCAGCGCGGGAGAAACTCGACCAGACGATCGCCGCCCTATTGCACAGGGAGGATGCGGCCGAGGTCGCATCCCAGCTCGCGATGCTCGTAGGGCTTGAGGCCGGGCGTGCGGCGGTCGACCGTCCCGTGGCTTTCTTCGCCGCGCGAAGCTTCGTCGAGGCTCTTGGGCAGGACCGGCCGACCTTGCTCGTGTTCGAAGACATTCACTGGGCCGAGCCCGGCCTGCTCG
>JBKPLV010000294.1:0-4605 GCA_046731795.1 Actinomycetota bacterium
GCGGACTCGCTGGCAGAGATCCGCGTCGGCGCGCACGTCGCCCCACGCGTGCAACTTGATCGCCGGGTACCCGAGCTCGAGGCACTGATCCGCGACCTCGAGGAACTCCTCGACCGTCGCGAACGTCGTGGTGGACGCATAGGCGGGAATCGCATCGCGGTACGTGCCCAGGAGGCGATGGACGGGCACGCCGAGCACGCGGCCCTCGAGATCCCAGAGTGCGACGTCGACGACGCCGAAGAGCCAGATCGGAAACTCCTCCGTGCGGTCGAGCTCCCACAGGCGATGCCAGAGCCATTCCCGGCGATCGGCTCGCTCGCCGATCAGCTCGTCACGCAGGACACGGTCGACGATGTCGGCCAGCATCGGCCCGCTCCACTCGTGATACGCCTCGCCGACGGCGCCGTCGTCAGTCGTGATGCGGAGAACGGCGGTCGTCCGCGCCTGCGCAGAGCCCCGGAGGCCTCGCCGCCACGCGAACGGCGGAGCCACCGCCGGGAGCGGGATCAGGTCGACGTCGACACTGCTGATCCGCATGGCGGATGATCATCATACGAATGATGACCTGTGTCAAGTAGCGCGTCGCCGCTTACGGTTGACCCAGGCGAAGTCGATGTGCGCCGCGATCCTTTCGCCGGCCGCCGCGCCGTCGCGGGCCGCCAGCGCCTCGAAGATCGCGCGGTGTTCGGTTGCCGTCCGCTCGAGCTCCGGGCGGGACTGCGCGGCGGCCAGGGGACGCAGCGTTCCCGCGTGCATGTGGATCGTCCGAACGATTGTCTGACCCACGTCGTTTCCGGACGCCTTCATCACGATCTCGTGGAACGCGAGGTCGAAGCCCCGGAAGCGCTCGTAATCGTCGTACGAGGCCTCCATCTGATCGAGACTGGCATTCAGCGCCGCGAGCTCCTCGTCGGTGAGCCGTGCCGCCGCCACGCGTGCCATCTCGCGCTCGAGAACGCGGCGGACGGCCATCAGGTTGTCGAGCAAGGCCAGGTCCTCGTCGTAGGTGAGCGCGATGCGGATAACGAGGGGGTCGAGCAGGTTCCACGCGTCGCGCGGCTGGACAGTCGTGCCGCGGCCCTGTTCCACGCGCACCAGCCCGCGCTCCTCGAGGAGCTTCAGCGCCTCGCGGATGACGGTCCGGCTGAAACCAAAACGCTCGCCGAGAAGCGGCTCGGCCGGCAGGACCGCCCCCGCCGGCAAGCTCCCGCCGATGATCTCGTTAGCGAGCTCCTCGGCGACCACGGTCGGGTAGCGGGCCGGCCGGCGCGAGCGCCCGACCCCTACCGGTGCGCCGGCTTGGCCTCCCACTCGCGTTGTACTGCCGTCCATCCCCAAAACATCATATGTTCAGCGTCCGCATGATCATGCACCGGAGGCCACTCGGTCAAGGAGATCTGGCCCTGAGCGAGCTCTCGCTCGGGGGCGCGCAGCTCGGAAACCTCTACCGGCAGGTATCGGACGGCGATGCGCTCGCGACGGCCAACCGGGCGTGGGAGCTCGGTGTGCGGTACTTCGACACGGCGCCGCACTACGGGCTCGGTCTCTCCGAGCGGCGCCTCGGCGCAGCGCTCCGCTCGCGCTCCAGGGACGCCTACGCCCTCTCGTCGAAGGTCGGCCGGCTCCTCGAGCCGGCCGAGCACGTCGAAGGGCTCGACGACGAAGGATTCGTGGTCCCGGCAACGCACCGTCGCGTCTTCGACTTCAGCCGAGACGGAATCCTTCGCTCACTGACCGGCAGCCTCGACCGGCTCGGCGTGGACAGGCTGGACATCGTCTACCTGCACGACCCGGACGACCACATCGCCGAGGCTCTGGCGACCGGCTACCCGACGCTCGCCGAGCTTCGAGGCGAGGGGCTCGTGCAGGCGGTGGGCGCAGGCATGAACGATGCAGCGTTGCTGTCCACGCTCGTGCGCGAGACGGATATGGACATCGTGATGCTTGCCGGTCGCTACACGCTTCTCGAACAGGAAAGCCTCGACGACCTGATGCCACTGTGCACGGCGCGCGGGATCGGCGTGGTCGTGGCCGGCGTCTTCAACAGCGGTCTGCTCGCACGGCCACGTCCCGGCCCGCGCGCCAAGTACGACTACGTGGAGGCGTCGCCGGACCTCGTCGAGCGGGCGCGCGCGATTGCGACGGTCTGCGAGCGATACGGCACCACGCTGCCGGCCGCGGCGCTCGCGTTCGCCAAAGCTCACCCGGCGGTCGTCAGCGTCTGCGTCGGCGCTCGCTCCCCCGAGCAGCTCGAGCGGAACGTGGCTCTCTACAGCGAGCCGATCCCGTCGGATCTGTGGGCGGAGCTGAAGGCGACGCGACTCATGCGCGAGGATGCCCCGGTCCCCGGCTCGAAAGACGATCGTCCGTGAGCGTCTCCGCCGCCCTCCGCGCGGCAGTGCTCCTGGCCTTCGCGATCTTCTTCGGCGTCCCGCTCCTGTGGCTCGTCCTCGCGCCGACGAGGACCGACCACGAGCTGCTCACCGGACCGTCGTTCGCGTTCGGGAGCTTCCACAACGTCGTCGTCGCCTGGCATCAGCTCGACTCGTTCGGCGACCACCTCTACCGCCGCTGGCTCGCCAACTCGCTGGTGTACGCGTTCGGCGCCACCGCGCTCACGCTCGCGACCGGAGTGCCGGCCGGCTACGGACTCGCCACCGGAGCGTTTCCCGGGCGCCGGCTGATACTCACGCTCACGCTGATCGCCATGCTCATGCCCGCGACCGCGCTCGTGCTGCCGATCTTCCTCGAGCTGAACGCGTTTCACCTGCTCGGGAGCGTCTTCGCCGTGATCCTGCCGTTCGCGTTCTTCCCCTTCGGCGTCTACCTCGCGTATCTGTACTTCGCGACCAGACTGCCCGCCGGAGTCCTCGACGCGGCGCGCGTGGACGGGTGCAGTGAGTGGCAGGTGTTCTTCCGCGTCGCGCTACCCGTCGCCAAGCCGATCGTCGCGCTCGTCTTCTTCTTCAGCTTCGCCGCAGACTGGAACAACTTCTTCCTGCCCTACGTCGTGCTGCCGGACTCCGCGCAGTATCCCGTCGAGGTCGGCCTGAACGATCTGCTCATCACGTCGTCACGGCCGATGCTTGCTCTGGCGGCGCTGATCGCCGCGCTGCCGGTCGCAGTCGTCTTCCTCGTCTGCCTGCGCCCGCTCGCGCGCGGGTTGGTGGGCGACGCGGCGAAGTCTTGATTCGGGCTCAACGAGCGATTCTCGCGCCGCCACCCGCGACGACGCGCTCGACCTCGTCGAGGGTTGCCATCGACGTGTCGCCCGGAGTGGTCATCGCGAGCGCGCCGTGGGCGACGCCGTAGGCGAGCGCTGTCGCGACGTCGGCGCCGCTGAGGAGTCCGTAGATGAGCCCGGAGGCGAACGAGTCGCCTCCTCCGACCCGGTCGAAGATCTCGAGGCCGGTCATGGCGGGGCCGACGAAGAACTCCTCGCGCGTGCTGCAGACGCCGCTCCAGTCGTTGACGGTCGCGCTCCGTGCCTCACGCAGGGACGTCGCAATCAGCCTCAGGTTCGGGTATCCGGCGAGCACCTCTCGGTGCAGGCGCTCGTACGCGCCGGCGTCGAGATCCGTGTGTGAGTCGTCGATCCCTTCGAGCGTGTAGCCGAGGGCGGCCGAGAAGTCCTCTTCGTTGCCGAGCAGGACGTCGACCTCCTCGACGAGGTTCCGGTTCGTCTCGGCTGCGGCCTTGGTTCCGCCGCTCGCTTTCCACAGCGACGGCCGGTAATTGAGGTCGAACGAGACGATCGTGCCGTGGCGGCTGGCGGCCCTCATGGCCTCGAGAGCGAGCTCAGCGGTGTTCGGTGCGAGCGCCGCGAAGATCCCCCCGCAGTGGAACCAGCGTGCGCCGTCGCGTCCGAAGATGTCGTCCCAGTCGACGTCGCCGGGCCGCAGCGCGGCCGCGGCCGTATGGCCGCGATCGGAAACCCCGAGCGCCGCACGCACGCCGAAGCCGCGCTCCACGAAGTTGAGGCCGTTGCGAGCGGACCGTCCGATGCCGTCGTAGGGAAGCCACCTGACGTACGTCTGATCGACGCCGCCTTGCAGGAGCAGGTCCTCGAGGAGACGCCCGACCTGGTTGTCGGCGAATGCGGTGACGATCGCGGTTCGCAGGCCGAAGCAGCGCCGCAGTCCGCGTGCGACGTTGTACTCGCCGCCTCCCTCGGAGACAGCAAACGCGCGCGTGGTCGCGATTCGGCCGTCGCCCGGGTCGAAACGGAGCATCACCTCGCCGAGTGCGACGAGGTCGAAGCGGCAGTCCTCGGTGGGCTTGAGTTGAACGACGCTCATGCCGCTGCCGCGAGGTGGACGGCCTCGCGGGCGCGCCGCTCGACCTCGTCGAAGCGTCGCTCTCGCAGCAGAGCCTGCTCGCAGATCCACGTCCCCCCGCAGGCGAGCACGGACGGCAGCTCGAGGTACGACGACAGGTTCTCGGGCGTGACGCCGCCCGTCGGCACGAACCGGACGTCGCGGTACACGGGCTCGATTGCCTTGAGAAACGAAGGGCCGCCCAGGATCGACGCCGGGAACAACTTGAGCACGTCGCACCCGCGCATGCGTGCGTTCTCGATCTCGGACGGCGTTGCGACACCTGGGA
>JBKPLV010000295.1:0-3647 GCA_046731795.1 Actinomycetota bacterium
AGGTAGCGATCGATCGGCATCTCGCCGTCGAGGCTCGCGTTCTTGTCCTTGAGCTCGAGATGCTCGCGGATCGCCTGCGCGAAGCCGGATTCGGTGTCGACTGGAAGGACGTCGTTTTGATCCACGCGAAGGCCCCCTGAAGGCCGACCGAGTCTACCGGATCGCCTCGAGACCGCACCGCGACGAGGCGCACCCGGCGTGTGCGAGGATGCCGACGTGCCCGTCGCGGCGTTGACTCTGCTCCTCTACCTCGTGCGCCGCGTCAAGCCGACGACCGTCGCGCTCGTGATGTTCGAAGCGTGGCGCCGACTGCCGCCGCAGCGTCGCCAGCAGCTTCTCCTGGCCGCGCGACGCAACGGGCCACGCGTCGCGGCGTCGCTCGTCCGGCGCGGTCGCCCGCGGGCCTAGCTCAGCCGCGGCCCAGAGCCTCGCGGACGATCCGGTCCTGCTCGAAGTGGTGCAGGGTGGGATACCCCTCGCTCGTGCTCGCGCGCCAGGTGCGGCCGACGTACCGGACACGGGCGACGTGCGTCGCGCGGGACGCCGCCTCCTCGAGACGGTGGCGGAGCGACCTCCAGGCGCCCATGTTCTGAGGTTCCTCCTGCGCCCACACGACCTCACGCACCTCTGGGTACGAGGCGATGAGCGCGGAGACCGCCTCGAGCGGGAATGGATAGAGCTGCTCGATCCGACCCACGGCGACCGACGGCGACTCGGCGCGGAGCTCGTGGCCCACGATGTCGTAGTACATCTTGCCGCTGCACAGCACGAGCCGGTGCACGGAACCGTGGTCGGCTGCTGGGTCATCGAGGGCGGGCTGGAACGACCCGAGCGACAGGTCCTCGAGGGTCGACGTCGCCTCGCGCAGCCGGAGAAGACCCTTGGGCGTCATCACGACCAGCGGGCGCGCCCTCGCATCCAACGCCTGGCGGCGGAGGAGGTGGAAGAACTGCCCGGAGGTCGTGCAGTTCACGACGCGGATGTTGTCCTGTGCCGCCAGCTGCAGGAACCGCTCGAGGCGCGCGCTCGAGTGCTCGGGGCCGTTCCCCTCGTAGCCGTGCGGGAGCAGCAGCACGAGACGCGACGTCTGCCCCCACTTCGAGCGGCCCGAGACGATGAACTGGTCGACGACGATCTGGGCGCCGTTCACGAAGTCGCCGAACTGCGCCTCCCAGAGCACGAGGGCGTCGGGCGCCGCGATCGAGTAGCCGTGCTCGAACGCGAGCGCGGCGTACTCCGAGAGCGGCGAGTTGTAGATCTCGAACGAAGCCGAGGCGGACGACAGGTTCTGGAGCGGCGTGTACGTCTCGCCTGTGCGCGGGTCGTGAAGCACCGCATGACGGTGCGAGAACGTGCCGCGCTCGGTGTCCTGGCCCGAGAGCCGGATCGGAATGCCGTCTTCGAGGAGCGATGCGAACGCGAGAGCTTCGGCGTGCCCCCAGTCGATTCCGCCGTCGTTCAGGCTCTCGCGGCGGCGCTCGAGCTGACGAGCGAGCTTCGCGTTGACCTCGAAGCCCTCCGGGACCCGCAGGAGTTGGTCTCCGAGCTGGAGGAGCCGTTCGGCCGGCACGGCGGTCAGCACCGCGGCGCCCGTGTCCGTCTTCGTCGGCGCCTCCGGCGGAGGGACCGGGGAGGCAAAGCTCGTGCGCAGCTCGTCGTGTGCCGCCCGCAGGGCGTCGAGGGTCTCCTCGAGCATGCGTGCCGACTCATCCGGCTGGACGACGCCTTCGGCGGCGAGCCGCTGCGCGTACGACTCCCGCACCGGAGCCTGCTGCTCGATTCGTTCCGCCTGCAGCGGTTGCGTGTACGCAGCCTCGTCCTGCTCGTTGTGCCCGAAGCGGCGATAGCCGACGAGGTCGACGACGACGTCGTGGCCGAATTCGTCCCGATACGCGAGCGCGAGTCGGATTGCTGCGACGGCCGCTTCGGGGTCGTCGGCGTTCACGTGGATGATCGGCACGTCGAAGCCCTTCGCCAGGTCGCTCGAGTACCGCGTCGACCGGCCTTCGGTCGGATCGGTGGTGAATCCGACCTGGTTGTTCGCGATGACGTGCAGCGTCCCGCCCGTCGAGTATCCGTCGAGGCTGTGCAGGTTGAACGTCTCGGCGACCACTCCCTGCCCGGCGAACGAGGCGTCGCCGTGGATGAGGATCGGGAGCGCCACCGTGGGGTCGTGGATCCCGGCGCCGGAGGAGCGATCCGTCTGCTCGGCCCGCGCGAGCCCCTCGACGACCGGGTCGACGGCCTCGAGATGGCTCGGGTTGGCCGCAACCGTGACCTGAATCTCGCCGGCGGAGGTCTCGCGCGACTCGGACGCCGCGAGGTGGTACTTGACGTCCCCCGTTCCGCCTTCCGGATCGGCGATGAGCGCATCGATCGAGCGCTCACCCTCGAACTCACGCAGGACAGTCGCGTAGGAGCGGCCGACCACGTGCGTCAGGACGTTCAGGCGGCCGCGATGGGCGATGCCGATGAGCACCTCGTGCGCGCCGCTCTGCGCTCCGAGCTCTACCGCCTCGTCGAGCATCGGTACCAGGACGTCCAGGCCCTCGATCGAGAACTGCTTCTGGCCGATGAACGCGCGCCGCAGATACGTCTCGAACGCCTCGACCTGGGCAAGCCGCCGGAGCAGTGCCCGCCGCGCATCGGCGGAGAGCTCGGTGCGGAAGCGTCCGGACTCGATCGCCTGCCGGAGCCACACGCGCTCGGCGTGGTCCGAGATGTGCTCGATCTCGTAGGCGATCGTCCCGCTGTAGACCTCGCGCAGACGGGGCAGGGCGTCGAGCAGGGTCTCCCCTGGCACGGAGAGTCGCAGCAGTCGAGCGGGAATGCGCGCCTGCAGCTCCGTGGTCAGGGGCGGCTCGAGGCGCGTCTCGTCGAGCGCCGGGTCGCCCATCGGCTCGGATCCCAACGGATCGAGCCGGGCGTTCAGGTGGCCGTGCATGCGGTACGCCTTGACGAGCGACATGGCCGCCGCGACCCCCGCGACAAGCTCGTCGTCGGGTCGGGACGGCGGCGCCTCCTCCGGGAGCGGCGTGGGGACGGTCGATGCCGCGGCCGGCTCGGCTGCCGGCGCGGGGGCCAAGGCCGCGGTCGCGCCGTTCGCCACCTCGGCAGCCCTCGCCCGTACGAGCCGATCGAGGCCCGGAAGCGCCGCGAGCAGCTCGCCGTCCGCCTCCTCGAAGAGCGCGCGCCAGGCAGGATCGACCGCCTCCGGGTTCTCGAGATACTGCTCGAGGAGCTGACCGACGTACCCGGCGTTGAGGCCGGACGCTTCGAGACTCGTCATCGACGCCTCGTGCCCAGAGATCAGACGAGGGCGCTGTCCGTGAGGACCGCGACGACCATGCCGAGGACGAACGAACAAGCGGCGACCCCAACCGCGAATGCAGCGAGCTTGCGATGCGCCTCGGTCATGCGGGCGGCGACGAGCGCGACGATGATCGACGCGGTGGCCAGCAGCGCTGGGTTCCGGGCGATCGCGATGCCGGACAGGGCGAACGAGAAGGCGCAGAGGAAGCCCGCGACCCGATCGGCGCGACGGGGCGCAGGGGCCGGGACCGCGCTCACGCGGTCCTCACGCGCGCGCCGCGTACCCGCGGGCCCGAGGGACGGGGCCGCCGGAACCGATACGGAGTCGAACGCCG
>JBKPLV010000296.1:0-2836 GCA_046731795.1 Actinomycetota bacterium
ACGTGTCGTCGTTCATGCGCGACTCGTCGAACTCAGGAGCGTTCTTGATCTCATCCTTCGTGCGATTGACGAAGACCTTCTGCTCGTCGTGATCGACTGACTTGAAGACGCCGATCGGAAGCATCACCTTCTTGCCGAAAATCCAGGGACCCGTGTCAATGACGAGCGTCCCTGGCGCGGTGTCGAGCGTCGTGTCGTCTACCTTGCCGATCGAGCCATCGATTGCCTCCACGCCGTACCCAATGACGGTGTTCGGGCTCATGCTCGAGGCGAGCGTGGTATCGCGCACTGTCCAGATATCAATGGTTGTCTGAGGCACATCCCTCCTTTCGTTTGGCGGCTACTGGGTCCGTACCCGAGCCACCCGACGGGAAACACGCTCGAGTGCTACTCGTGGGGCGACGGAGTAGCGCGACGTCACGACCTGCGCTTACCCGCGATTCATTGCTTGCCGCGCGTGGATGAACGGAGGCACTAGCCCGCTCGCGGGCGCGCCGGGCGCGAACTCGGCCGCCGCACTCCGGGCAGTACTGAAGTAGCGACTCGCCGCCCGACCAGGAACCCTCCCTGCCGCCCCTGCTCGACGCAACGGCAGGTGCCGGGAGCAGGTTACTCCGGGCGCGACGGCTCGGCCTGGGCGAGCACCGCGCTGAAATGCGCGCCGCGCCAAGTCACCGTGTCGACTCCGATCGTCACGATCTCGTCGCGCTTGACGCCGAACGAGCTGACGTAGTCGATCACGGCCTGCAACGGGGTCACCGAGTACTGGACCGACACCATGCGACGCCCCGACCGGATCTCGTACTTCTTGGTCATCCCTCTGGTAGACGTCGGCCGAGGCGGAAACTTGCGGCGCGGGAATGAGAGTTTGCTCGCGACGCTCACGTCGGTGCCTCCGCGATCTCGTCCTCCATTCCGCGATCACCTCCCAGCGCAAAAGCGCGGGAACTTCCTGGGATGATCCACCGGTGGCGAACCAGCTCCCGTCGACTGCGATCCGTGCCGTAGGGGACGTGCTGCGGAATGCTGCGATTCGGAGGATCGAGATCGCGTGGACCGCAGGGACCGCAGCTGATGGTGCGTTCCTCGTCGTTCTGCTCGTCGTCGCCTATGACGCTGGTGGGGCGCTCGCAGCGGGACTCCTCGGTGCGATCCGCGTCGTTCCGTGGATCGCCGCCGCGCCGTTCGCACCTCGGCTTGTCGTCCGCTTCCGGGGCGATCGCGTCCTCGCAGCGATCAATGGAGTCCGGTCGATGGGCGCGATTGCCACAGCGGTGGTGGTCGGCACGGGCCTTCCCATGGAGCTCACCTACGTGCTCGCAGCGGTCGTCGCAGGCGCTGGTTCGCTCGTCCGCCCGATCCAGACGGCGCTACTGCCGGCGTTCGCACGCTCCCCGCGCGAGCTCATCGCCGCGAACGTCGCCTCGAGCATGGGCGAAGGGCTCGGGACCTTCGTCGGGCCGCTCCTCGCGGGGATCCTCGTCGCGACGACCGGCTCCGCCTCGGCAAGCGTTCTCGTTGCCGCCGTCTTCGCAGCGGCAGCCGCGGCACTGACGGGGCTCCGCTTCGAGCAGGAGGCGGACTCGCGTGGTCGACATCCGGAGTCGTCGCGACCGCGGCTCGCGGAGGCGCCGGCTGTCCTGCGTCGCTACCCGACGGCGCTGCTCGTCGTCGGTGACTTCGCGGCCCAATGCATGGTCCGTGGAATGCTCATCACGCTCATCGTCGTCGGCTCGATCGAGCTGCTCGACATGGGTGACACAGGGGTCGGGATCCTCACCGCCGCGATCGGTCTCGGCGGGCTCGTGGGCGCCGTGGGTGCGCTCGCGCTCAAGGGCGGCCGAGGGCTGGGACGGCTGTTCGTTCTCAGCCTCGCATGCTGGGGTCTCCCGCTCGTGCTCGTAGGCGCCGTGCCGGTCGCGGCGATCGCGGTGGCAGCGCTCTTCGCGACGGGCTTCGCAAACGCCGTCCTGGACGTCTCCGGATTCACATTGATGCAACGCGACGTCCGCAACGAGGACCGCGTTACCGTCTTCGCCGCCGGGGAGAGCCTGTGGGGCAGCGGCCTGCTCGTTGGGAGCCTGCTCGCACCGGCCCTCATCGCACTGTTGGGGTCGCGCGGGGCGTTCCTCGTTGCAGGAGCGATCCTGCCGCTGCTCGCGCTCCTCACGTCGCGTCCCATCCGCCGCGGAACGCGCGACCTCGGCGACGCCGAGGCGCAGCTCGCGGTTCTGCGCCGGAATCCGCTGTTTGCGCCCCTTCCTCTCACGGCGCTCGATCGACTCGCCGCGGTTATGCAGCCGGTGGGGTTCGCGCGCGGCGACGTCGTCATGCGAAAGGGCGATCCCGGTGACCACTACCTGCTCATCGCATCCGGAGAGGTCGAGGTGACCGACGAAGGCCGCCACCTGCGGAGCTGCGGGGCGGGCGACGGAGTCGGCGAGATCGCTCTCTTACGGGAGGTGCCGCGAACGGCGACCGTCTCGGCCGTGACAGACATCGAGGCCTTCACGATCGACGCACCGGCATTCATCGCGGCGGTGTCGGGCCCAGCAGCCTCCGCGGCCGCGGAGGCCATTGCGGCGGCGCGCCTCGAGCACTCCCTGGCGATCTAGGCCGCGACGGCGGGGAGCCCGGCGAGCGCCATCGCGACCTCCTCCTCCGAGTAGGCGTGATCCTCGAGCCTGCCAGCGGCGAAGTCGATGTACGCCTGCATGTCGAAGTGTCCGTGTCCGCAGAGGTTGAAGAGGATCGCCTCCGACACGCCCTCCTCCCGGCAGCGGATCGCCTCGTCCATCGTCGCCTTCACCGCGTGGTTCGCCTCCGGAGCCGGAAG
>JBKPLV010000297.1:0-15351 GCA_046731795.1 Actinomycetota bacterium
ATCGCCCGCGCGGAGCGCCAGGTAGATGTCTCGGTGACGCTGCTTCGTGCTCTCGACCGCGTCCGCTTCGGCGATCGTGCGCCACATCCGCGCCCGCAGCATCCCGCTCGACAGGTTCTGGATGAGCGACGCCAGCGTGGCATTGCCTGTCGCCTGGACGATGACCCGGTGGAAGTCCGCATCGGCATCGATGAACGCCTCCGTTGTCTCCGCTTCGTCCATCCGAGCGAGACAACGCTCCAGGGCTTCGAAGTCCGCTTCCGTGAGGCGAGTCGCCGCGAGACCGGTGGCAACCGGCTCGAGAATACGTCGCACCTGATGGACCTCGAGCAGTGTCGGGCCGGCGAGAAGGTCCCCGACGAAACCCATTCCCGTGAGCAGGAGATCGGAGTCCAGACTCGTCACGTACGTGCCGTCGCCCACGCGAGCGTCGAGCACGCCGACGAGCGTGAGAGCGCGAACAGCCTCACGCAGCGAGTTGCGGGACAGGCCGAGCTGTCTCGCGAGATCCTGCTCGCGCGGCAACTTCGAACCCGGTGCGAACTCGCCCGAGATGATCAGATCCTTGATCTTGGCGATCGCCTGATCGGTCAGCGGTGCTGCCATTCGTCCTTCCCCGTTGGCGACGACGTCGGCGCCTGCACGTCCGCAAAGCAGTAGATGCGAGCCGCATTCTCGCCGAGGAGCGCGGCCTCGTCGCGTCCGGCGGCAAGCTCGACGAGGTTTCGCATCGCGTCCCACACCCGGTCGTAGTCTCCGTTCAGGAGGAGCACGGGCCAGTCGCTTCCACACATCAAGCGATGCGGGCCGAAGCAGTCGAGCGCGATGTGGCACGCGGACGCGAAATCGTCGGCGACCCAGTCGCGGCGGTCGACGGCCGTGTTCAGGCCCGACAGCTTGGCCGAGACGTTGGCGTGGGCAGCCGCCGCCCGCAAGCTGCGCTCCCACTCCTGCATCTCCGCACGGCCGATCGGCGGCTTGCCGAGATGGTCGATCACGATCGTCAATTCCGGGAACCGTTCCGCGAGGATCGGGACGTCGTCGAGATGGCGGGGAAACACGACCGGAAGCTCGAGGACGACCCCCCGCTCCTCGAGGAGACCGAGACTCTCGAGAACGGCCGCGCGAACGATCCAGTGCGGATCGGGCTCGTTGTGAATGAGGTGGCGGACCGCACGGAAGCTCGAGCGCTGCCCGAGCTCGTCGAGCCTCCCTCGCGCCCTCGCGGGCTCGTCGAGCGGCAGCCAGGCGGTGACCGCAGCGATCCATCCGTGCTCGTCGGCCTCCGAGAGCAGATAGTCGGTGTCGGAATCCAGGCAGGCACCCTGGACGAGAACGACCGCATCGATGCCGTTGCGGTCGAGCAGCGGGTGGAGATCACTCGGCCCGAACGGTCGGGCGATCGCTTCGTGCTCGGCCGTCATCCACGGCTGTGGCGTGTGCGCCGCATCCCAGAGATGAACGTGCGCGTCGACGACCATCCGTGGGCCGCTCCTAGCCGGGGTCGGCAGCGAGCGCGGCTTCCGTCCAGGCAAGCCCATATGGAAACTCGTACCGGGCCAGCGACTCAGGAAGCATCTCGATGCTGTATCCGGGTGCCGTCGGCGCGACGTACCGGCCGTCGCGCACGAGCGCCGGAGCCTGGAAGTGCTCGTGCAGGTGGTCGACCCACTCGACGAACCGATCCTCGAGGGAGCCGCTCACCGCGATGTAGTCGAACATCGCGAGGTGCTGGACGTACTCACAGAGTCCGACGCCGCCGGCGTGGGGGCAGACCGGTATCCCGAACTTCGCCGCCAGGAGGAGGACGGCGAGAGCTTCGTTCACTCCACCGATCCGGCATGCGTCCAGCTGGCATACGTCGACGGCGTCGGCTTGGAACAACTGCTTGAAGATGACGCGATTCTGGACGTGCTCTCCCGTGGCGACGCGGATCGGCGCGATCTCGCGCTTGATCCTGGCATGGCCGAGGATGTCGTCCGGACTCGTGGGCTCCTCGATCCACCACGGGTCGTAACGGCCGAGAGTCCGCATGGCCGCGATGGCGTCGTCCACACCCCAGTACTGGTTGGCGTCCATCATCAGAACGCCGTCGGGACCGAGCGCGGCGCGGATGATCTCGGCCCTCCGCGCGTCCATCTCGAGGTCACGTCCGACCTTCATCTTCACGCGTGTGAACCCGGCGACCGCAGCCTGCCGAACGAGCGCGCCGATTCGCTCGTCGGTGTACCCGAGCCATCCCGGTGAGGTCGTGTAGGCCGGATATCCGAGCTGCTCGATCTCGGCGAGCCGGTCGTCGCGCCCTTCGCGGCTGCTGCGGAGGATGCCGAGCGCTTCGTCAGGTGTCAGGGCATCGTCGATGTACCGGAAGTCGATCGCGCCGACGAGCTCCTCGGGACTGAGGTCGACGAGGAGCCTGAAGAGCGGCTTGCCTTCGTGCTTCGCCCACAGGTCCCACACCGCGTTGACGACAGCCGCCGTGGCGAGATGGATCACGCCCTTCTCGGGACCGAGCCAGCGCAATTGCCCTTCGGACGCAAGGCTCCTCCAGAACGTGCGAAAGTCGGCCGTGATCTCCTCGAGCGTTCGGCCGACCACGAGATGCTCGAGCGCTCGGACGGCGGCGACCACGACCTCGGTTCCGCGTCCGTTCGTGAACGTGAGGCCGTGCCCCTCGAGCTCCGCAGGCGAGTCGGTGCGGAGTACCACGTAGGCACACGAGTAATCCGGGCTCGGGTGCATGGCGTCGGAGCCGTCGAGCGACTGCGAGGTCGGGAACCGAATGTCCCGAACGTCGAGCGAGAGAATCCGGGTCGAGGCTGTCAAACGGCGCCTGTCATGAGAGGCTCGCTCCAAGGGCCTGCGGTCTGTCAGGCCTTCCGCGCACCAACCCTTCGATCGAGCTCGCTACGCCGACTGCAGGCATGGCGAGCTTTCTAGCCGAATCATCCGATCTTTGTCAACCATATTCGCTGTGACATGCGGAGTGGTCACAGAATTCTTGACAAAGATCCGATCTTTCAGTAGAAGCCCCCCATGCGTGCGCCGGTCCCGCCGAGGGCAGGGGTCTAGAGATGGAACAGCTCGCGGTGACTGAGCCCGAGCAGGAACCTCGCTCAGCGCCCGGCAGGGCTGCTCCCCGCCCTCTGAGGCTCGATCGCTATCAGTTGCTTCGGCTCGGACTCGTCGCACTTCGGATGGGGCCGCTGCTGATCCTGCTGATTCTTCTCGCGGTCGTGGCCGCGACGACCCCGGTCTTCCGGACGACCGAGAATCTCGGGAACGTCCTCTCCCAGACGTCCGTTATCTCGATACTCGCGCTGGGACAGCTGCTTGTCATCGTCACGCGCGGCATCGACCTCTCCATGGGTTCGACGATCGCCCTCTCGTCGGTCGTCGGAGCGCTCCTGTTCCAAGACGGTCACTCGTCGGCGGTCGTGATCGTGGCGATTCTTGCGACAGGCGTCGCGGTGGGGTTCGTCAACGGCGCGATCTACGTCTGGGGACGAGTTCCGCATCCCTTCATCGTCACGCTCGCGACTCTGAGCGCCGTACGTGGGATCGCGCTCTGGGCGTCCGACGGGACGCTCATCTTCGGGATGCCGGGCGCGGTGCAGAAGGTCGGCGGTGATCGGATCGGCTGGTTTCCGATCTCGTACATGCTCGTCATCGGGCTCGCGCTGGTCGTCTTGATCCTGACGACGAAGCTCGTGTGGGGTCGGTGGCTCTACGCAGTGGGCGGGAACCCCGACGCTGCCCGCCGAGCCGGGATCCCGGTCGCGCGGGTCCTGATCACCGTCTACGTGCTGAGCGGTCTGGCGGCAGGCTTCGGTGGCCTCCTCGTCGCCGGTCTGACGAATGCCGGTTCCCCGAACTACGGCGAACTGGCCGAGCTCGACGCGATCGCAGCAGTGATCATCGGCGGCGCAGCCTTCGCGGGTGGGCGCGGGCATGTCGGGAACGCGCTCGTCGGCGCGCTGACCATCGGCGTCATCCGGAACGCGCTGAACCTCAACAACGTCGACGCGTTCTTCCAACTGATCGTCATCGGCGCCGTCATCGTCATTGCGGTCGAGGCGGACGTCGTGCGTGGTTACCTCGAGAACCGTGTGCGCGTCGCGCAGGCAGGAAGGCAGGCGTGAGCGCAGTCGCCACGAGATCGGCCGTGGCGGTGCTCTCCGTCCGCGACGCGAGGAAGCGCTTCGGGGCGGTGACGGCGCTCGACGGGGTGGACCTCGACCTGCACGAGGGAGAGGTCCTCGCGCTACTCGGCGACAACGGCGCCGGTAAGACGACCCTCATCAAGTGCTGCAGCGGCGCGCTGCGCCTCGACAGCGGGACGATTTCGATGGACGGTGCAGAGGTCGGCATCCACTCGCCGCGCGACGCCCAGGCCCTGGGGATCGAGACGGTCTACCAGGACCTGGCGCTCTTCGACAACCTGAGTCCGATCGACAACTTCTATGCCGGCAGGGAACTCGCGCGGCCGACGTGGGCGCCCCGCTCGCTCCGGATCCTGAGTCGTCGGCGCATGAAGGCAGCGACCCAAGAAGTGCTCGATCGGCTCCAGGTCCGTCTCCCCGAGCTCGACGGCCTCGTCGGGCTCATGTCCGGCGGGCAGAGGCAGGCCGTCGCGGTGAGTCGCGCCGCAGCCTTCGCGTCGAAGGTCGTGATTCTCGACGAGCCCACGGCTGCCCTCGGCGTGCGCGAGTCGCGCAAGGTTCTCGACCTGATCCTCCGTCTTCGCGAGGAAGGAACGGCGATCATCGTCGTCTCCCACGCGATGGACCACGTGATGGAGGTCGCCGACCGAGCGGTCGTCTTGCGGCGGGGGCGCAAGGTCGGAGAGCTGACTCCGTCCGCAGAGACGTACCACGAGATCGTGTCCTTGATCGTGGGGGGTGCTGCGTGAGAACGAGCTAGACGTTCGTTCGAGTGAGCTTCGCGTGTGGCTGCTCGGCGGCCCGGCAGGCGAAGCACACGAAGCACAACTTGCGCTGGAAAAGAGTCCATGTCGAGTGGAAGGGAGTATCGATGTCGAAAAGACGAGTAGCGGCACCCTTGGCACTCGTCGTCTCGCTTGCCGCGATCGCGGTTCTGGCGAACGGCGCGCTCGCCAAGCCCGCGGAGCCGCAGAAGGGCGAAGCCGTGGTCAAGCTCGGCTTCATCACGAAGTTCCCCGTCGACTTCTTCTTCACGCTGCAGAACGCAGCGAAGAAGTGGGATGCGAAGACACCGGGCGCAAAGGTTCTCTTCGCACAAGGCAAGAGCGCAACCGACGACGCGGGTGAGATCGCCGCGATTCAGGACATGGTCGCCAAGGGCGTGAAGGGCATTGCGATCACGCCTACGAGCCCGGCTGTCTCGAAGCAGCTCGACAAGGCGATCAAGAAGGGCGTCAAGGTCGTGCTGATGGACAACGACATTCCGGCGTGGAAGAACAAGACGTCTGTCGTCGCGACGAACAACCTCAAGGGCGGCGTGCTCGCCGGGAAGTATCTCGCCACGCGGTTGAAGGCCGGTGACACGCTCGGAATCCTCGAGGGCGTCCCCGGAGTCCCGGCGCTCGACGCTCGTGTCAACGGCATGCTCGCCGGTCTCGGTGCGCTCAAGAGTGACATCAAGGTCGTGTCGAAGCTGGAGACCGACTGCGCGCAGGACAAGGGCCTCACCGCAGCTCAGGACATGCTCACCGCGAACCCGAAGATCACGGCGATCTACGCGGCGTGCGGCCCACCGGTGCTCGGGCTCGTCCAGGTGCTGAAGACGCAGGGCAAGAAGCAAGGCGACGTGATCGTCGTCGGCTTCGATGCCTTGCCGGACGAGGTTGCGCAGATCAAGGCAGGCTGGGAGACGGCAAGCGTCGCCCAGTTCCCCGCGAAGATCGGGTCGCTGGGGATCGCGACGCTCTACCGGGCCGTGAAGGGCAAGAAGGTTCCGAAGAACGTCGACACCGGTACTGCTCTGGTGACGAAGGCGAACGCCGACCAGTTCGGCGGCTAGACGAAGAGATCCTGGCGGCGCGGCGCGTCGACCGCGCCGCCAGCATTCAACCCCAGGCCCTCGGGCGCCCGGGACGGTCTCGCTACATCCCCATCGCGTGGTAGCCGGCGTCGACGTACAGCGTCGTCCCGGAGACATTCGCCGCATCGTCCGAGAGCAGGTACGCGCCGGCGCCGCCGCAGTCGTCCGACTCGATCTGGCGGTGCAGCGGCGCGCGCTCCTCGAACATCGTCTGCATGGTCGTGAACCCCGCGATCGAGCGGGCCGCGAGCGTGCGGACGGGGCCCGCGGAGATCGCGTTCACGCGGATATTCTTGAAGCCGAGATCCCATGCGAGGTAGCGAACGCTCGCGTCGAGCGTCGCCTTGGCGACGCCCATGACGTTGTAGTGCGGGACGGCGCGCTCGCCGCCGAGGTAGGTCATGGTCACGATCGAGCCGCCGCCGCGCGCCTCCATCAGCGGCTCCGCCGCTCGCGCGCACGCGACGAGCGAGTACGCGCTGATGTCGACGGCCATCCAGAAGCGGTCGCGCGGCGTGTCGACGAACCGCCCCTCGAGATCCTCGGCTGCCGCGAAGGCGACCGAGTGGACGAGGACGTCGAGGCCTCCCCCGAACGCGTCGCTCACCTCGGAGAAGACCCGCGCCAGATCCTCGTCTGAACGCACGTCGCACTCGGTGACGAGCGGGCTGGAGACTGAGGCCGCGAGGTCGCGGACGTTCTTCTCGATGCGCTCGCCCTGGTACGTGAACGCCACCGCCGCGCCCTCGTCTGCGAGGCGCTTCGCGATCGCCCATGCGATCGAGCGCTGATTCGCGACGCCGAGAACGAGCGCCTGCTTCCCTTCGAACCTGCCGGCCACGCGACGATCCTAGTTCGTCGTCTAGGCTCGCGCCCCATGACGCGGGAGCGGGTCGCAGTCGTCACCGGCGCGTCCACTGGTATCGGCGAGGCGATCGCGCGCGCGCTCGCCGGCAGGGGCTGGCACTGCGTTCTCCTCGCGCGCCGCGCCGACCTGCTCGAGCGCCTCGCCGGAGAGATCGGCGGCGAGTGGGAGGTCTGCGACGTCTCCGACCGCGCCCAGGTCGACGAGGTCGCCGCGCGCGTGCTCGAGCGGCATCCCGACATCGGGCTGCTCGTGAACAACGCCGGCGTGCCGGCCCGCGGCAGCTTCCTCGACGTCGACCCCGAGCTCGTCGAGCGAGCGATTCGCGTCAACTACCTCGGCAGCGTCTGGTGTCTACGGGCGTTCGACCCGGGACTGCACGCCGGGGCGCACGTCGTCAACCTCGTCTCCGTCGCGGGAGCGGTCGCGTTCGCGCCGGCGGGAGCGTACGCGGCGTCGAAGCACGCGCAGCTCGCGTTCTCGCGGTCGGTGACGGCGCTCCTCCGGCCGCGCGGGGTCAAGGTGCACACCGTCATGCCGGGGTTCGTCGAGACGGAGGGCTTCCCCCAGCGCACGAAGCTGCAGAGCCGGCTCCTGCTGCGGTACGTGCTCGAGCCCGAGGACGTCGCTCGCGCCGTCGTGAAGGCGATCGAGAAGGACAAGCAGGAGATGACGGTGCCGTGGTTCCCGTACCGGCTCGGCCCGATGGCGCAGGCACTCGTACCGCGGCTCTTCTCGCGCGTCGTCACGGGCCGCGCCGGTCAGCACCGCGACGAGTAGCTCCTACACCGCCGGCTTGCGGGCGACGTACCAGCCAACCTCGATCTCGTACGGGGCCGCCGGCGCCGGGCCGCGGATCCGCGTCCGCTCTCTCTCGTCGAGGCCCGCGAGCTCGAGCCTGCGCTCGAGGTCCACCTGCTCGCGCGTCACCTCCGACGCGAGCAGGACGAGGTCGTTGGCGTCGAGGTAGCCGCGGATGTCCGCGTCGGGGAGCAGCCGCTGGTGCGAGGGGTCGCGGCGCCGCTCGAAGCGGTCCAGCTCGATGCTCTTGAGCGGGTCGGTCGAGCCGAGCTGGTCGACGACGAAGAGGCGGCCCCCGGGTCGCGTGACGCGCACGAGCTCGGCCACGGCGAGCTCCGGCCGCCGCACGTGGTGGAGCACGCGGTGGCAGCACGCCAGGTTGAACTCGCCGTAGCCGAAGGGCAGCGCCGTGACGTCACCCTCGACGAAACGCACGTTGGGCGGTGCGTCGGCGCGGCCTGCCTCGAGGTACTCGCCGTTCGTGTCGACGCCCACGACCTCGGCGACGAAGGGCGCGACGGCGAAGGTCAGCGAGCCGGTGCCGGAGCCTGCGTCCAGCACGACCTCGGCTCCGGTGAACGGCGCGAGCAAGTGACGCACGCGCTCCGTCAGCGCCTCCGCACGCTCGGCCTGGAGCGCCAGCCGGAGCTCGACGCTCACGACCGCTCCTCGGCAGCGAGGGTGCGCGCCAGCTCGAGCGCCTCCTCTCGCGTGGAGATGGTTCCCGCTGCGCGCTCCTCGTCGATGGCGTCGAGAATACGTCCCACCGCGGGGCCAGGCTTGATTCCCAGCTCGTCGCCGCGAACGAGCGGCTCCCTCGGCTCGGATCGGCGCGCCGCCTCGACGGTTTCGACGAGCTCCGGCGCTCCCACGTAGGCCAGCGCGTCGGTGGCCCAAGGCTCGGTGCGGCGCCGAAAGCGGTGGATCGAGCGAGCCGTGGAATCCTCCGGCCTCCGCGCCCGCATGAGCGCCGCCGCGTAGCGCTTCAGCTCGTTCGAGATCGGCAGCCGCGAAAGGTTCGAGCCGAAGACCGCCACGAGCCGGAAGTCGGGATCGTCGTGAGCCTCCAGGCGCTGGTCGAGCGACCCGCCCAGCGGCTCGAGCACCCCGACCTCGTCGAGGCGACGGAAGCCGTCCGCGGACAGTCGCCGCAGCTCGGCGAGGACGCGCTCGCCCGCCGGCTGCGTGACGAGCGCAGCCGACGCGCGCAGGAGCGCCTCGGTGCGCGCGTCCATCCCGAAGCCCAGCTCGTCCTCGAAGCGCACCGCCCTCAGAAGACGCAGGGGGTCCTCGACGAAGACCCCGTCGGAGACGGCGCGGACGACTCCGGCGCGGAGGTCCTTCCCTCCCTCGTGCGGGTCGTGCAGCCCGCCGCTCGCGACGTGCTCGGCGATGGCGTTGAAGGTGAAGTCCCGGGTCGCGAGGTCAGCGTCGATGCCCTCGCCGAGCGGGGTAAAGTCGACGGTCTGCACGGTCCCGTCCGCAACGACGCGCCAGGCCCCGTGACGCTCGGAGAGCGGGAAGACGGCCCCTCCGAACCGGTCGGCGAAGCGGCGCGCCGCCCGCCGTGGATCCGCGCAGGCGACGTCGAGGTCGAGAACGGGCCGACGGAGCAGCTCGTCTCTGACGGCGCCGCCGACGATCCACGCGTCCTCATCCTCGAAGATTTCGCGCAGACGCTCATCCATCGGCTGCGACCCGCCGTGCGCGCCCCGAGCTCGTGTCGAGGCCCGTGACGATCTCGTATCCGATCGTTCCCGCGACGCGCGCGTGCTCCTCGACGAGGATCCCGTCGCCGACGAGGGTGACCGGGATGCCCACGGGAAGCTCCCGATCGAGGATCACAGCCAGGGCATCCATCGAGATCGTCCCCACCACGCGGCGGCGCTCGCCGTCGACGAGCACGTCGGTGCCGCTCATGTCTCGGCGGAAGCCGTCCGCGTAGCCGACCGGGACGATCCCGATCCACGCGGGCCGGTCGGCGACGAACCTCCGGCCGTAGCCCGTGCTCTCCCCTGGCTCGAGCCGCTTCACGAGGGCGAGGTACGACTCCCAGCGAAGCGCCGGCTCGAGCCCGTCGGCGGCCGGGTCGGCTCCGAAGGGCGAGATCCCGTACAGCGCGATCCCGCAGCGCACGGCGTCGAAGCGCGCCTCGGCGTACCTGAGCGTCGCGGCGCTGTTCGCGACGTGGCGCGTGAGCGCTTCGAGTCCGGCCGTCGCCTCGCGGAAGCGCTCGAGCTGAAGGCTCGTGAACGCCGGGTCGGATTCCGCTGAGGCGAGGTGGGTCATCACGCCGACCACGTCCCGCGTCGGCGAAGGCAGCTCGGAGAGACCCCAGCGGCCCATGCCGGTGTCGAGCTTCAGGTGAACGGGAACGCCTTCCGGGATCCTCCCGTCGGCCGCCACCAGCTCCAGCCGCGCGGTGCGGGCTTCGCCTACCTCGCGCTCGGAGACCGGGCCGAGGACGACGATGCGGGCGTTCCGCAGCGCCGCGCGGAGCTGCAGCGCCTCCGTGAGCGTCGCGACGCAGAGCACGGACGCGCCCCCTTCGAGCACCGCCTTCGACACCTCGACCGCGCCGTGCCCGTAGCCCTCGGCCTTCACGACGGCCCACAACTCGGCGCCTTCGGCGGCGCGAAGCAGGGCCGCCGCATTGCGCCGGATCGCCCCGAGATCGATGGTGAAGCTCGACCGCTCCACGCGGCCATTCTCCGCGAAGCGCCGGCTCGGCGAGCGGTCAGGCCTCGAGCGCCGCCGGCAGCATTGCGAGGAGATCCGAGGCGACGAGGCCGGCCTGATGCGGGACCAGCCGAGCCGCGAGGCCGTGCGCGACCGCGGCAGCCGAGGCGGCCGTGACCGCGCCGAGGCCCTTCGACAGGAACGCAGCGACGACTCCGGTCAGCACGTCGCCGGTACCCGCGGTCGCGAGCGCCGCTGTCCCGCTGTCGCAGACCACGACCTCGCCCTCTGGCGACCCGACGAGTGTGTCCGCTCCCTTGAGCAGCACGACCGCGCCGAACCTCTCTGCCGCCGTTCGCACGGCCTCGAGCCTGTGTGCTCCTACCCACTCGGAGTCGCGGTCGAGCAGCCGGGCGAGCTCGCCTGCGTGTGGCGTAAGCACCGTCGCCGCCTTGCGCTCCACCGGCTCGAGGCCGAAGAGCCCGTCGGCGTCGACGACCGCCGGCAGGTCGACCCGCTTCAAGAGCTCCCGGACGAGCGCTTGTCGAGCGTCCGACCGGCCGAGACCGGGCCCGATCGCGAGGGCCGAAGCACGCCCCGCCGCCGCCTCGAGCACCGCGGCGGCATCGCCGTCCGACCACGCGAGCTTGACCGGTTCGAGCGCGAGCGCCTCGGCCGTCGCCAACGCCGCCGCCGGCACGGCGAGCGTCACGTAGCCCGCGTCCGCTCGAAGCCCCGCCATCGCGGTGAGGCACGCAGCGCTCGTCGTTCCGGGCTGGCCGCCGACGACGAGGACGGAGCCGGCGGTGTACTTCGTGTCCTGAGCGGACCGGCGAGGCACGAGCTCGAGAAGACCCGGCAGCGCTCGCCGCACGGACGTCTCCGCGCCCTCGAGGCCGATGTCGGCGACCACGACCTCGCCTGCGTGGAAGCGCCCGGGCGAGATGGCGAGCCCCACCTTCGACGCGTGGAACGTAACGGTGAGATCCGCCTCCACCGCTGCGCCCGCGACCTCGCCGGTGGACGCGTCCACACCGGACGATATGTCGACCGCGACGACCCGGGCCGGTGACGCGTTGATCCGCTCGATGACCCCCGTCGCATCCGGCCGAGGCAGCCCATGGAACCCGGTCCCGAACAGCGCGTCGACGACGACGTCGTAGCCCTCGAGATCATCCTGCGTCTCGTCGGCGACGTGGCCCGCCTCGCGCAGGACGCGCGCCGCGACGCGTCCGTCGCCTCCGTTGGAGCCCCCGCCGCACACGCACGCGAAGGAGCGCGCGGCCGGGAAGGCGCGCATCGCCTCGTGCGCGACCGCCGTCCCCGCGCGCTCCATCAGCTCCGGGATCGAGTCCGGGTAGCGCGGGTACGCCTCCTCGGCCGCCCGCATCTCGGCCGCGGTGAACAGGGGCTCGAACTGTGCGCTAGCCATCTGCGCGCGGCGAGACGACCGCGATCGCCGCCGCAATCTCGCGCGAGTGCGTCATCGAGAGGTCGATCGCGCCGGCCCGCACCTTCTCGGCGAAGGCAGCGGTGCGACCGGTGAGGCTCACGCCTGGCTTCGGCCGGCCGACGATCTCGATCTCCTTCCAGGTGAAGCGCACACCGCAGCCGAGTGCCTTTCCGACCGCCTCCTTGCCGGCGAAGCGGGCGGCGTAGCTCTGCGCGGGGTGCGCGCGCGAGTCGCAGTACGCGCGCTCGGCCTCGGTGAAGCAGCGCTCGCGAAACCCGGGCCGGGCGAGCGCGCGCTGTACGCGCTCGATCTCGATGATGTCGACGCCGACCTTCACGTCAGCCAGTCGCCGCGGAGCTCCTCCTCGAGGAGGGCGGGGAACTGGGCAAGGGACGAGACGACGATGTCGGGTGACGCGTGTGCTGCCTCGAGCGCTTCCGGGCGGAACTTGCCCGTGCGCACGAGCGCAGTCTTCATCCCGAAGAGCCGAGCGCCGAGCACGTCCGCATCGACGTCGTCGGTGACGAGCCACGTGAGCTCGGGCTCGGCATCGAGCGCGTCGAGCGCGGCAGCGAAGTAGGTCGGGCTGGGCTTGCCGAGCACGGTGGCGTCCACGCCGGTCGCGTACTCGAGGCCCGCCACGAACGCACCCGAGTCCAGCATCGGCCCGCGGCTCGTCTGCCACCACTTGTTCTTGTGCAGACAGTAGAGCGCAGCACCCATCTGGATCTCGTCGAACGCGCGGGCGAGGTTCATGTAGCTGAAGACCTGGTTGGGCTCGAGCGTCTCGTCGCAACCCCCGATGAGCACGACGTCCGCGTGGTCGCCGACGAGCTCGAGCTCGTCGAGATCCGCGACGATGCCGGGCATGACGAGCGCCAGCACGCGCTTGCCGGCCAGCTCGCGTGCGGCCGCACCTGGCGTCGTCTGCAGCTCGTCCGCGTCGAGCTCGAAGCCCATCTCGCGAAGCTCCTCCGCGAGTCGCGACCGCGGGCGGGTCGAGTTGTTCGTGACGAAACGGAGCGCATGCCCGGCGCGACGAAGCTCGGCGACCGCTTCGGAGGCCCCCGGTGTGGGCTCCCCGGAGACGTGGAGCACGCCGTCGATGTCCAGCAGAATGCACGCCATGGAGCGTGAGTCTATGAGCCGTAGGCTCGACGGAGGCGACCAATAGCGAAGGTGTCGGCGTCGCTGGCTCCGGAGCGGATCCGCGTCACGCGCTCCGTCCTGCTGCCGCTCTCGGAGGTCGAGCTGCGTGTGTCGCGGTCGAGCGGACCGGGCGGCCAGCACGCCCAGAAATCGTCGACGAGGGTCGAGGCGCTGTTCGAGGTGGAGTCGTCCTCGGCCCTCACGGAGACGCAGAAGCGCCGGGTGGTCGCGCGCGCCGGCCCCGTCATCCGTGCGGTCGCGCAGGACGAGCGGAGCCAGGCCCGTAATCGCGAGCTCGCCGTCGATCGGCTCGTCGAGAAGCTGCGCACGGCGCTCGCGGTCCCTCGGCGCCGGGTCGCGACGAAGCCAGGCCCTGCAGCGCGCGAGAGACGCCTCGAGAGCAAGCGGCGACGCGCGCGGGCGAAGGCGCTCCGAAGGCCGCCGTCCTCGGAATAGACTCGGCGGCGGTGGACGCGCTCCGCCTCGCCTCGCTTCTCCCCGAGTTGCCGCGCGAGCGGACTCGGCTTCTCGACAACCTCGGCCGGGTGCGCCGCGAGGTCGGGCCGATCACGATGGAGCTCTCCGACGCGGTCGCCGACCACATGAACATCCGCCGCGGTGAGGTGCACGAGGTCGTCTCCTTCTACTCGTTCCTGCAGGTTCCGACCGACGCCGCCCGCGTCTGCACCGGCCCCGTGTGCGACTGCTTCGGCGCGCGCGAGCTCCTCGCCTCGACGCCTGGAGCGATCGAGGTCGCCTGCCTCGGCCACTGCGACCTGGCGCCCGCGATGACGCGCGGCGACGAGATCGTCCCGGAGGTCACGCACTCGACGAACGAGGGCCCGGCCGTCGCGCTCGGGACCGGCGACGCGACCCTCTCGGACTACGAGCTCCATGGTGGGGTCGAGCTGCTCCGCGAGCCGCCCTCCCTCGAGACGATCGTGACCGAGCTGGAGGCATCGGGCCTGACCGGGTACGGCGGCGCCGGGTTCCCCACGGGCATGAAGTGGGAGGCCGTCGCGCGCGAGCCGGGCCCGCGATTCGTCGTCGTAAACGCGGACGAGGGCGAGCCGGGAACGATCAAAGACCGCTATGTCATGGAGCTGCGCCCGCACCTCATGGTCGAGGCGACCGTGCTCGCGATGCGCACGCTCGACGCCGCCGAGGGCCACATCTACCTGCGTGAGGAGTACGCGACCTCGCGGGCGCGGCTGCAGCAGGCAATCGACGAGCTCCGCGCGGCCGGCCTGCTCGAGGGCCTGTCGCTCGAGATCGTCGTCGGCGCAGGCGCCTACATCGCCGGCGAAGAGACGGCGATGCTCGAGTCGATGGAGGGCCGGCGCGCGATGCCGCGGCTCAAGCCTCCGTTCCCGAGCCAGGTTGGCTACCTCGGACGGCCGACGCTGATCCAGAACGTCGAGACGCTCGCGCACATCCCCGCGATCCTCCGCAACGGCGGCGAGTGGTGGGCGGCGCTGGGGAGAGGCGACGCGAAGGGCACGCGGCTGTGGTCTGTCACCGGCGCGGTCACCAGGCCGGGGTGCTACGAGGCGCCGAACGGCATCACGACCCGTGAACTCGTCGAACAGTACGCCGGCGGCTTCACGGACGAGGTGGGCGCCGTCGTACCGGGTGGCGCGGCGAGTGGAATCCTCCCTCCCGCGGCGCTTGACGCGCCGCTGACGCGCGACGGGCTCGCCGAGTGGGGCGCGGGGCCTGGGTCGGCTGCCGTCCAGGTCTTCCCCGCTTCGTACTCGCCGCTCCGGCTGCTCGCCGAGACGATGCGCTTCTTCGCGGAGGAGTCGTGCCAGAAGTGCACGCCCTGTCGAATCGGCAACCGCGCGCTGCACCATCTCGCCGAGGAGCTCGAGCACGGCCGCGCCGCGATGACCCGCGAGAAGGTCGACGAGTGGCTCCTCGCGATGGAGAAGACCTCGATCTGCGGGCTCGGTCAGGCATCCCCGTTCCCGGTGCGGAACGCGATGACGCACTGGCCGGAGCTGTTCGAGCCGCTCGCGGGAAGCGCGGGGTGAGCGCCGAGCTCCTCCGGATGGTCGACGGGTTCCGCGTGACGCAGACGGTCTACGCCGCCGTCGAGCTCGGCATTCCCGATCTTCTCGCTGACGGCGACCGCACCGCCGACGAGCTCGCGGCCGCGAGCCAGGCGGATCCGGCGACGCTGTACCGGCTGCTGCGAGCCCTCGCGAGTCTCGGGATCCTCCACGAGGCCGACGATCGCCGTTTCTCGCTCATGGAGCTCGGGCAACCGCTGCGCGCGGATGCGCCGGGCTCGCTGCTGGGCTGGGTGAGGCTCCAGGGGCGCGACTACCTCTGGCGCTCGTGGGGCAATCTCGCGAACGCGGTGCGCGAGGGAGAGAAT
>JBKPLV010000298.1:0-2562 GCA_046731795.1 Actinomycetota bacterium
ACGAGCGCCGGGCGCTGGAGCTTCTCGATCGTCCACGCCATGGTGGCCGTCTTGCCGGTCCCGGTCGCGCCGAGGATCGTCTGGAAGCGGTTCCCGGCGGCGACCGATGCCGCGATCTCCTCGATCGCGCGCGGCTGGTCGCCCATCGGCGAATAGATCTCCGACGTCCTGAACGGGCGCACGGCGAGCAGCGTAGCCGTCCGCCGAGTGAGCAAGCCTTCGGCGCAGAGTGCCGATATACCCACGGATGACTGCTCGTCTCGTCGGCGCGCTCGTGCTCGCGGGAGCACTCGCGGTGGGGCTCCACGGAGGTGCCGCAGCGACCGGTGCCGACGAGGAGCTCGAAGGCATCGAGCCGGGAGAGACGATGCTCCTTCCGGCCGTCCAGGCCGCCTTCCCGCGCGAGAGCTACCGGCCCGGCGATCGGGCTCGGCTCGTCATCAGGCACCGCACGCGAGCCCTCTCGATGCAGGTCTTCGAATCGGGCCCCGAGCACGTCTCGACCCTGTCCAACTCGGACCTGAACGGGGTTGGCGTCACCCACCCTCGCTCGCTCGGACGCACGTCGGGGCGTCGCGTCGTGACGCTGAGAATCGGCAGCTGGCCGAGCGGCGTCTACTTCGCACGCCTGACCGCAGCGGACGGCCGAGTCGGGTTCGCGCCGTTCGTCGTCGCTCCACGCCGGCTCGGCGTTCACCGCGTGGCCGTCGTCCTCCCCACCCTCACCTGGCAGGCGTACAACTTCCGGGACGACGACGGAGACGGAAAGGGCGACACGTGGTACGCGGACGAGAACCAGACGTTCGTCCGGCTGGGCCGCCCGTACCTCGACCGAGGCGTGCCGTACGGCTACCGGAACGTCCTCGGCTTCCTCAACTGGCTCCACTGGACCCACAAGCGGGTCGACTACCTCTCGCAGTGGGACCTCGAGCACGCGCGGAGCCCGGCCACGCTCAATCGTGCGTACGACCTCGTCGTCTTCGCCGGTCACCACGAGTACGTGACCGAGCGCGAATACGACCTCGTCGAGGGCTACCGCGACCTCGGCGGGAATCTCGCGTTCCTGTCCGCGAACAACTTCTTCTGGCGCGTCGAGCGGAAGGGTGACGAGGTCGTGAAGGCCGGCCGCTGGCGGGATCTCGGTCGTCCGGAGGCGCGCCTGATCGGCGTGCAGTACGTCGGCAACAAGCCCTCGCCGCGCGGCTCCTGGGTGGTGCGGAGAACTCCGGCGCGCACGTGGCTCTTCGCCGGGACGGACCTCGGCGTCGGCTCCGGTTTCGGACGCGGTGGCGTCGAGATCGACCAGGTGGCGGGAGCGTCGCCACCGGACGTTCGGGTCGTGGCCGAGATCCCGCACCTGTTCGGCCCCGGTATGAAGGCGCAGATGACCTACTACGAGACCGGCCGAAGCGCGAGGGTGTTCGCAGCGGGTGCGTTCCACCTCACGGCCTCGGTGACGTCGGATCCCGTCGTTCGGCGCGTGCTCGCAAACCTGTGGGAGCGCATGGTCAGGCGATGACGGCGAGGCTCGCACTCCTCCTCGTGGCGCTGGCTGTCGGCGCCGTCACGATCGTCGGCGACGCGCGCCCCGCGCCGCCACCGGCGTTGCTCTGCAAGCTGCCGTTGCACAGCGGGCGGACCCTGCCCCCGACGGCACGGCACGGCCTCATCCACCATCTGCTCCAGTACCCGGTGGTGGCGCTCGCGACGCCGAGGCAGCGTGCGGACGCGCGGCTCGTCCTCTCGCGGCTGGAAGACGCAGCGCGCCGGGGCCGATGGGCGAACGTCGCGGCTGCCAGGCGCGCGGGCTACGACACCCGCTCGAGGCCTCGCGCTGCCGGCGATCGCCGCGTCTTCTTCTTCCACGCGGAGCGCCACGAGCAGCCGCGCGGCCGGTCGATATTCGACTTCACGCGACCGAAGGCGCTGATCTACGCGAACGCGCCCGGCCATCCGCTCATCCTCGTGGGGGCAATGTGGAGCACGCGGGACGGCGAGGTGGGCCCGACGCCGGCCGGGCCGATCATGCGCTGGCACTCCCACGTCGTCTGCAAGGCGGGGAACAAGCGCGGCCTCAAGCCGCCGGCCAGCGGCGTCTGCCCACCCGGCTCACGGCTTCAGCAGGGGGCGAGCGAGATGCTGCACGTGTGGTTCACGCGCGACCTGCGGAGCGCATTCGCGATCTCCGCTCCGATGCCCGAGCTGTGCCGCGACGGCTTCCTGCCGCGCGGGTCCTGCTCCGGCGGCTAGCGCGCATCACCGTGTGGAGGCGACGCTGACGTCGAGCAGCGACGCCAGCGCTCGCGCGTTCTCGACGGCGAACCCTTGCCAGTCGTTGTTGAAGTACGCGTAGACGTCTCCGGAGGCGTCGTCGAGCCGGTCCGCCCACTCCTGGAGCTCACGCCGCGAGTAGTTGCCGCGCCGCCCCCGGCCGTGGTGGAACCGGACATAGGTCCAGTCGGCAGTCTCGATCCACTCCGGGGGCTTGCCCGGCCCGCGGTCGGCGACGACGAGGGCCACATCGTGCTCCCGGAGCAGCGCGTACACGTCGTCCACGAGCCA
>JBKPLV010000299.1:0-27644 GCA_046731795.1 Actinomycetota bacterium
CGCCCGCTTCGCGATCGCGCCGGAGATGCCGGCGCTCGCCACGTTGGCGAACGACGAGCGTCCCTCGCCGCCCGACCACGTGCGGTAGGTCGCGACACCGAGGTCGATCTCGCGGACCGAGCCATGGAGCGCGACCTCGACGGCGCCGTCGAGGTCGCGGGGGATGTCGAACGTGCGGACGAAGTCCCAGCCGGTCCCGCGTGGAATCACCGCCAGCTCGACGCTCGCCCCGGGGGAAAGCCCGTTCACGACCTCGTTGACCGAGCCGTCGCCGCCGACGACGACCAGGCGGGTCGCGCCGCTCGCAACCGCCTGGGCCGCCAGATCGCCGAGCTCGCGGGGCGCCTCCGAGATGAGCGCGTCACCCTCGAGCCCCTTCGCGGCGGCGCGGTGGGCGATCTCCGGCCAGCGCTTTCCCGTCGTCCCGCCCGCCGAGGCCGGGTTGACCAGGAAGACGGTGCGCCCTGCGCTAATGTCGCCCGTTGCGGCTCGACGTGGCCGTGTCGAGCGCGATCTTCGTCATGCGGTCGACGGCCGCACGGAGGTCGTCGTCGGAGATGCGCACGAACTCGCCCTCGACGACGATGTCGCTCACGGTCAGCAGGCAGCCCCCGTGCACGCCGCGAAGCGCCGCAAGCGTGAACAGGGCGGCAGCTTCCATCTCGACGGCGAGGATGCCGCGCTTCGACCAGCGCTCGTACTGACCTCCGTCTGGGTTGTAGAAGAGGTCGCTCGACACGATCGGCCCGACGCGGTGCGGCTCGCCTGCGTGCTTGGCGACGTGCACGGCCTCGTGGACGAGCTCCCAGCTCGCCGTCGGAGCGTGCGGCTCGCCTCCGACGAGGTGGGTCGCCGTGGAGTCGGCCGGAACGGCCGAGATCGCAACGATCAGGTCGCCGAGGGCGTGGTCGGCTTGCAGCCCGCCACACGTCCCGACGCGCAGCAGGCGCTTCACGCCGAGCTGGATCAACTCCTCGAAGACGATGGTGGCGCTGGGGCAGCCCATCCCCGTCCCCTGAACCGAGACGGGCTTCCCTTCCCACGTGCCGGTATAGCCGAGCAGGCCGCGCTCGGCGTTCACCTGCCGCACGTCCTCGAGATAGGTCTCGGCGATGTACTGCGCCCGGAGCGGGTCGCCCGGGAGGAGGCACGCCTCCGCGTAGTCGCCGGGCTCGGCTCGGAGGTGGATCGGCATCGTTGCAACCCTACCCTTGCGCAAGAGCGGAATCCCCGAGTGGGGATTCCGCTCTTGCGAAAGAGCAAAGGACCTGAAGCGCGGCCGCTTCGCGGCCGCGTGTCGCGGTCACTCCTGCGACGCCTCGAGTCGGTTCAGTACTTACAGTTGTGGCCTTGGCGGCCAAGCTCGTCGAGCCCAAGCGTGAGCAGATCCTCCGCTTCTGCGCCCAGGACCCCGTGGAGCGCGTCTTTCTCGAGGACGTTGCCCGACGCGGTCTCGGACGTTTCGTCGGGCTGGCCGAAGACGGCGAGCTCCAGGCGCTCTGCCATCTCGGCGTGAACGTCGTCCCCTCGGGTGCCGGCTGCGGCCTGTTCGCGCGCGATGCGTGCCGTGTGGCGCCGCGGATGTTGATCGGCGAGGCCGGGGCCGTGAGTGACCTGTGGGAGGCGGCACACGAGAGGCTCCCGAGACCTCGCGCCGACCGGCCGGGTCAGCCGGTGTTCGTCATCCGAACGCCGCCCGAGCCGGGCGAGACGGGGCTGCGGGAGGCGACGCTGGACGACCTCGACCTCCTCCTGCCGGCGTGCGCCGCCGCGCACGAGCAGGAGCTCGGGCTCGACCCGCTCGCGCGCGACGCCGACGGCTTCCGCTGGCGGACGCGCAGCCAGATCGAAGACGAGCGCTCGTGGCTGTGGGAGGAGGAAGGCGTGATCCTGTTCAAGGCCGAGGCCTCCGCCTGGACGCCGACCGCGGTGCAGCTGCAGCAGGTATGGGTCGACCCTGATATGCGCCGGCGCGGCTACGGCGCGCGCGGACTCCGGGATCTGTGCCGGCTCCTCCTCGAGCGCGTGCCGATCGTCTGCCTGTTCGTTCGTGCCGAGAACGCTCCGGCGATCCGCCTGTACGAGGCGATCGGCATGGACCACGCGCTCGACTACCGCTCGCTCCTCTTCTGAGACGTGGACAGGCTGCTGCTCGCGCGGCACGGGCTCGCCGGCTCGAATCGGGACGACGTCGCCTCCTGCACGATCCCGGGTGAGGGGCTGACGCCGGAGGGCATCGAGCAGGCTCGCGCCCTCGGCGCGCTGCTCGCCGAGACCGACATCGCGCTCGCTGCGACCACCGAGCTCGCGCGCACGCAGGAGACGCTGCGGGTCGCGCTCGACGGCGTCGACGTGCCGACGATCCTCGTTCCGGAGCTGAACGAGATCCACTTCGGCTCCTTCGACGGCGGCCCGCTAGAAGCGTATCGCGCGTGGGCTGCTGGGCACTCGCCCTCCGTGCGGGCCCCGGGAGGAGGAGAGAGCCGCGCGGACGCCGCCGCCAGGTTCGCACGCGGCCTTCGCGTCCTCCTGCGGCGTGAAGAGCCGACGATCCTCCTCGTCGGCCATGCCCTCGCGCTGCGCTACGTCATCGACGCGGCGGAGGGAATCGTCCCGGCCGCCCGCATGGCGCCGGTTCCGCACGCGCATCCGCTCGAGCTCACGCGTGACCACGTCGTCCGAGCCGCCGAGCTACTCGCGGCGTGGAGCGCCTCCCCGCGTTTCCGCGACCCTCGGGGCACAATGGGCGCATGACCGACCTCGCGACCCGCGTCCAGGCGGCGATCCGTCGCCATCACCTGATTCCCGCCGGTGGAAGCGTGACCTGTCTCGTCTCGGGTGGCCCCGACTCGACGTGCCTCTGGCACGTCCTGCGCGGCCTCGGCTACGGCGTGTCCGCGGTCCACGTGGCTCACGGCTTGCGCGGCGCGGAGTCCGACGAGGACGCGCGCTTCTGCGCGGACGTCCTCGGTGCCCAGATCGTCACTTGTGACCTTGTGTCACAAGGCGCGTCCGAAGCGGGCTTGCGGGCGCTCCGGTACGAGTCGACCGCGTCGTTCGGCCTCAGAGCCACCGGGCACACGGCCTCCGATCAGGTCGAGACCGTCCTCTACCGCCTCGTGTCCTCGGGCAACGCGAAGGGCATCAAGCGGAAGCGCGAGGACGGCGTCGTCCGGCCCCTCCTGGACCTCTGGCGCGAGGACGCGGTGGCGTACTGCGAGGAGCACGGCCTCGCGTATCGGCTCGACTCCTCGAACTCCGACACGAAGCGCGGGCTCATCCGCGACGAGATCCTGCCGCTCCTGCGCCGGCTCCATCCTGCGGCCGATCGCAACCTGCTTGCGCTCGCCGATGAGCGCACGCGTCTCCCGCGGTCGCTCGAGAGGACGCTGAGTGGGCTGCTCGCATCCACGGACGGCACCAGGAGCGCCGACCTTGGTGGCGACGTCCGCGCGGTGCGCGAGTACGACCAGGTGCGTCTGGAAGGCCCCGTGACGTTCGGCCCCTGGACGATCGAAGGGTCGCGGCCCGGCCTCGCCGTCCGGACGCGGCGCCCCGGGGATCGCCTCGCAGGCCGCACGAAGAAGATCCAGGACGTTTTCGTCGACGCGAAGGTGCCTCGGCGGGAGCGAGACGAGTGGCCGCTTGTCGTCTCGGGCGACGAGGTCGTAGCCGTTCCCGGCATCGTCGCCGCGCCTGGCTGGGAGGACGCCGTCCGCGCATGGAAAGATTCCGACGAATGACGCAAGCCGAGCTCGAACAGGCTGTGGGGGAGATCCTCATCGAGGCGGACGCGATCCAGTCGCGGATCGGCGAGCTCGGTGCGGAGATCTCCGCTGACTACGCGGGCCGCGACCTTCTCCTCGTCGGCGTCCTCAAGGGCGCCGTCTTCTTCATGGCGGATCTCATGCGGGAGCTGACGGTGCCGTGCGAGATCGACTTCATGGCCATCTCGAGCTACGGCGCCGCCACGGACTCCTCGGGAGTCGTGCGCATTCTCAAGGACCTCGACATCAACGTCTCCGGACGCCACGTCCTCGTCGTCGAGGACATCATCGACTCCGGCCTGACGCTCTCCTATCTGATGCGCAACCTGCGCGCCCGCAAGCCGGCCTCGCTCGAGGTCGTCACTCTGCTGACGAAGCCGGAGCGCCGCGAGATCGACGTCCCGGTGCGCTACGTCGGCTTCGAGATCCCGAACCGGTTCGTGATCGGCTACGGGCTCGACTTCGCGGAGCGCTACCGCAACCTGCCGTACGTGGCGGTGCTGCACGCGGACCTGATTCCGCCCGCGACGTAGAAACTCGCTCTTGGCGTTCAGCAGTGCGGTTTTGGCGTTAAGGGTGCTGTAGCGCCTCGTCGCCGCAGCGGGATTCTCCCGCGCAGGCACGTTCCGATCCGGTGGGTGCACGGCGCAAGGAGGGAGTTCGCCGGGGAACCTTGGTTCCCCGGCGCTGAGGATGCGGGGTATAGGTGGCGAAGATGGACGGTGCTACCCTGCGACGACCGCCGTGAACCGCTTCTTCCGCAGCGCGCTTTTCCCACTCATCATCATCGTGCTGCTCGTCTATCTGGCGAGTCAGACGCTGCTGCCAGGCCGCAACGAGCAGCAGAAGATGACGCTCTCACAGCTGATCGACAAGGTGCCGACGGGCGACGTCGACAGCGTCGAGTTCAACCCGAACCGACAGGAGATCACGGCGAAGCTCGTCCACGAGGGCACGAAGGTCAAGGTCCACTACCCGACGTCCCAGTCGGCAACGCAGTTCCAGAATCTGCTCGAGGCGAACAACATCACGTTCGACTCGAAGGGCACGGGCTCGTCGGCGTGGTGGGCGCTCCTCATCAACGTCCTCCCGTTCGTGATCCTGATCGCCTTCTGGATCTTCCTCATGAACCAGGTCCAGGGCGGCGGCTCGAAGGTCATGAGCTTCGGGAAGAGCCGCGCGAAGCGCATGTCCCCCGACTCGCCGAAGGTCACGTTCAAGGACGTCGCCGGCGCGGACGAGGCGGTCGAGGAGCTGCACGAGATCAAGGAGTTCCTCGAGAACCCGAAGAAGTTCCAGGCGCTGGGCGCACGTATCCCCAAAGGCGTGCTGCTGTACGGGCCGCCAGGCACGGGGAAGACGCTGCTCGCGCGCGCGGTCGCAGGCGAGGCGGGCGTCCCCTTCTTCTCGATCTCGGGCTCCGACTTCGTCGAGATGTTCGTGGGCGTCGGCGCCTCGCGCGTGCGTGACCTCTTCGAGCAGGCGAAGCAGGCCTCGCCCTGCATCATCTTCATGGACGAGATCGACGCGGTCGGACGTCACCGCGGCGCCGGCCTCGGCGGCGGCCACGACGAGCGCGAGCAGACCCTGAACCAGCTCCTCGTCGAGATGGACGGGTTCGAGATGAAGGACAACATCATCCTCATCGCCGCGACGAACCGACCCGACATCCTCGACCCGGCGCTGCTGCGCCCAGGCCGCTTCGACCGGCAGATCGTCGTCGACCGTCCCGACCGGCTCGGCCGCAAGAAGATCCTCGAGGTGCACGCACGGGGCAAACCGCTGTCGCGCGAAATCGACCTCGACACGCTTGCCGCCGGCACCCCCGGGTTCACGGGCGCCGATCTCTCGAACCTCATCAACGAGGCCGCCCTGCTCGCGGCGCGCAACGGGAAGAAGATGATCGAGCAGGACGAGCTCGAGGAAGGGATCATGCGCGTGATCGCCGGGCCGGAGAAGAAGGCCCGCCTCCTCTCCGAGAAGGAGCGGAAGATCACGGCGTACCACGAGATGGGCCACGCCCTCGTGGGCCACTATCTCGAGAACACGAACCCCGTCCACAAGATCACGATCGTGTCGCGCGGCCAGGCGCTCGGCCTCACCATCTCGCTGCCGACCGAGGACAAGTACCTGACCACGAAGTCCGCGCTCATGGACGAGCTCGCGATGACTCTCGGCGGGCGCGCCGCGGAAGAGCTCGTCTTCCACGAGGTGACGACGGGCGCCGCCAACGACCTCGAGCGCGTCACGGCGACGTCCAAGCAGATGATCATGCGCTTCGGGATGTCCGAGAAGCTCGGCCCGCGTGTGCTCGGGCGCAACCACGATCTCCCCTTCCTCGGCCGCGACATGGGCTCCGAGCCCGACTACTCGGACGAGGTGGCGAAGGAGATCGACGACGAGATCCGCCGCGTCATCGAGGAGGCGCATGCCTCCGCCACAGCCGTGCTCCGCGAGCACATGGACGTCCTGCACCGCCTTTCGGCGATCCTGATCGAGCGCGAGACGATCGACAAGGACCAGTTCGAGCGTCTGCTCGCGGGCGAGGCCGAGGAGTCCGTCTTCCCGGAGGAGGCGCCGGAGCCGGCGATCGAGGAGCCCGAGGCGGACAAGAAGCCGAAGCTCAAGCCGCAACCGCGCCCGATTCCCGGCACGGCGATGCAGCCGCCGCCGGACCCCGCGACCCCGTAGCTCGGCGGCATGTTCGTTCCGGTGGGGTTCGAGCCTCCGCGTGGGCTCGAGGTCTCCGACTTCCGGCTCGAGCCACTCGGCCCCGAGCACAACGAGCGCGACCACGAGGCGTGGTCGTCGAGCATCGAGCACATCCGATCCTCACCCGGCTACCCGGACGGTAGCTGGCCGCGGCCGATGAGCCTCGACGAGAACCGCGCCGATCTCGAACGGCACGCGCACGACTTCGCGGCCCGGACTGGGTTCACGTACACGGTCCTCGACGAGGCCGACGACGTGATCGGCTGCGTCTACGTATATCCGGCCGAGGACGGCGTCCACGACGCGAGCATCCAGTCCTGGGTACGCGCATCCCGCGCTGAGCTCGATCCCGTGCTGAGAGACGCTGTCGCGGACTGGCTCGCGCGCTCGTGGCCGTTCGAGCGGCCGCTCTACGAGCCTCTGCTCGGCTGAGCGCGGCCCGTCGCGAGCACGGCGACGAGGACCCCGACGGCTGCGAGCGCACCGACGAGGTCGAACGCGAGGCCGCGGGCAGTGATCTCGTCGAGGACGGCGAGAAGCAGGCTCGCGATCACGAAGACCGCGAGTCCGCCCGCTGCCAGCAACGCGGCGCGGCGCAGGCCCATCCCGGCCTCGCCCGCCGACGGAAGGCGCTCGTCCAGCGACCAGTAGGCGAGCTCGGCGGCGAGGAGCACGCCGACCGCGATGGCCGGGGCCGCGAGGTCGAGCGGAGCATCGTCGAGGGCGAGCTCGGCGGCGTACGCTCCGCCGACGAGCGTCACTGCCACGGGCACGAGCACCGGCCAGCCGCGGACGACCGCGGCGACGAGCGCGACGAAGGCAATCGCCGCGACCCTTACGTCGACCTCCTGGAACGTCTCGTCGCCACGCGCAAGCGGGACGGCGGCGACGGCAAGCAGGCTCGCGACCGAGCCCACGCCCGTGACTACGCGCGTGCCGGATGCGCGTGTCGTCTGAATGTCCTCACCTCCTCCAGCACTGCGTCGAGCTCCTCGTCGCCCCACGTCGCGATCCCGATGCCGCGACCCTCGAGCCGCGCACGTCGCGCCTCTCGGTCCAGGAGCCAGAGCCGATAGGCAATCCGCTCGACCCTGCTGCGGCCGGGCTCGACGAGCGGCACCGGGTCGAGCTCGACGACTGCGATGTCGAACCGGCGGCCGCGCAGATCCTCGAGGGCGGCCACGAACCGCGGATCGACGAGCGGCGTCAGCGCGACGACGAGCGCGGCCGGGGGAAGGGTTCGCGCGGGGATGATGTTGACGTCCCGCCACGTGTATGTCGGCGCGATGCCGGTCTCGAGCATGGTCTCGACGAGTCGGTACCGCTGTGACGCCCCCATGCCGGGCTGCAGCCAGCGGAGGACGCCGCCGAAGCCGACGAGGCCGACCCGGTCGCGTCTCTCGAGGTACTTCGTCGCGAGGGACGCGGCGGCCCGGATGGCGTCCTCGAGCAGGCTGCGCTCGCCGCTGCGCACGTCGGTGAAGCTGTCCACGAACAGCACGACGTCGGTGTTCCGCTCGGGGTGGCGCTCGTTCACCACGAGTGAGCCGCGACGCGCAGAGGCCCGCCAGTTGATCGCGCGCACGCGGTCGCCGGGCACGAAGTCGCGGATGTCCGCGTACTCGACGCCGTCACCCTTCGTACGTGCGACCTGGCTGCCGGCAAAGGCCTGTGTCTGCATGGGCGCGAGCAGCTGTCTCAGCGCAATCGGACGGGGATACGCCTTGAGACGGTGGCCCGGCTCGACTCGCGCCGCCCACGTGAGGAGACGGAACGCGTCCCGCGCATGAACCCGCGCCTCTCCCACGTCGTAGACGCCCCAGCTCGTGCAGCGGACGGTCAGCGCGAGGTCGCGCTCCTCACCCGCGTCCAGGCGAACGCCCTGCGTGCGATCGCCCTCGACGAGCTCGATGCCTCGCGGCAGCTCGATCGCGACGTCTCCGCGGTCGATCGACCGCGCAGCATGAAGCGTCACCGTCAGCGGAACGTCGGCTCCCTCGAGCGTCCGCTCGGCCTCGACGCTCACGGTGACTTCGAGACCGGGATCCCGGGTGCGCGTGCCGAGCGCCAGGATCAGCGCGAAGGGCGCCGCGAGGACGGCGAGCTCGGGACGCCGTACTGCGAGCGCGCCGACGAGCCCGAGCGCGGCGAGGGTGGCGTAGCCGAGAAGTCGCGGATTGCCCGTGCGGCTCACGTCTGAGCGCGCTGGCGAACGTCCTCGGCGCGGGGCGTCGGCACCGTCTCCAGCACCTCGCGGACGACGTCCTCGCCCGTGATGCGCTGCACCCACAGCTCCGGGCGGAGCACGAGCCGGTGTGCGAGCGCGGGCACCGCGATCGCCTTGACGTCGTCGGGAAGGACGTAGTCCCGGCCGTTCAGCGCCGCCCGACAGCGGCCGAGCTTGAGGAGCGCGAGGCTGCCGCGTGGGCTTGCCCCGACCGCGGCGCTCTGCGACGCGCGCGTGGCGACGACGAGGTCGACGCAGTACTCCTGGATCTCGTTCGCGACGTAGACGTCCTCGATCGCACGCTGCATCTCGCGTAGCGCCTCGCGGTCGATGACGGGGCGCAGCTCGACGTCGTCGGAGGCACGCTCGATGCGGCGGCCGAGGACGTCCACCTCGTCCTCGCGCGTCGGGTAGCCGAAGGCGGCGCGGAGGATGAAGCGGTCGAGCTGCGCCTCCGGGAGCGGATACGTGCCCTCGTACTCGATCGGGTTCTGTGTCGCGATGACGAGGAACGGCAGCGGGAGCACGTGCGTGATCCCCTCGATCGTGGCCTGGCGCTCCTGCATCGCCTCGAGCAGCGCAGCCTGCGTCTTCGGCGGAGCGCGGTTGATCTCGTCGGAGAGGAGGAGGTTGGTAAAGATCGGCCCCGGCCGGAACTCGAAGTCGCCGTCGCGCTGGTTCCAGATCGACGAGCCCGTGACGTCCGACGGCATGAGATCCGGCGTGAACTGGATGCGCGCGAACTCCACGTCGAGGACCTGCGCGAACGAACGGGCGGCCAGCGTCTTCGCGAGCCCCGGATAGTCCTCCAGGAGCACATGGCCGTCGGCGAGGAAGCCGAGGAAGACGAGCTCGAGCGCCTCGCGCTTTCCGACCACGGCCCGCTCGACCTCGTCGAGCACGCGGCCGGAGAGCTCGTGGACCTGCCCGAGCTCCACTACAGCGCCTCCAGTCCGTCGACGACGCCTGCGAGCTCGTCCGGCGGGATGCCGCGCGCGAGCCGGTCGTCAGGGGCGCTGCGATCGGGTCTTACGAGCTCCCACGTCGTCTCGCCGAGCACGGTCCGGGCGGCATCCGGCTGGTGCGCGAGCGAGATGCGCCGGCGCGACTCGAGCAGGCCCGCGGCGATCGAGCGCAGCCTCGGCGCGAGCCGATAGTGGAGATCGAAGGAGCCCGCGACACCGAGGGCGACCTCGTGCTCGATGCGAGCCAGGCTCGACGGGGGGGTCCGCTCCTCCGGCCGCGCTCGGCGCTCGACGCGGAGCGGCTGCTCCGGCGGGAACGCGCGCCGCAGCGCGACGAGCGCGAGCACCAGCGCCGTCCCGCACAGGAGCAGCGCGTAGATGCGGATGGCGAGACCCGCGTGGCCCGGAGCCAGCCCTACGACGGCGAGGACCGCCACCGTCGGCAGGAGGAGGAGCTTCAGCGCCCCGAAGACGTAGCGTCTCATGACTGCTCGGTCGTCGGTGCGCCGCTTGCGAGCACCGGTGGCCCGTCCAGTGCGGGACGCAGCTCCTCGCGGACCTGCTCGAGTGCCTCGATCGCGTCCTCCTTCATCGTTGCATCGACGTGGTGGTGCGAGAACTTAGCCTGCGTGAACAGCTCTGTCAGGCGCGCGACTGCGTCCGAATCGGGCATGAGCTCTCGCAGGACGCGGCCAAGGTACTCGTCGGCCGTCTCGGCGCTCCGTCGTGGCACACCGCTTGCTGCGAGCACGCGTTCCATGCGTGCGTAGGCCGCGACGATCGCGCGCCGTGGATCCGCTTCCGCGCGGAGGTCGTCGAGCGCGTCGTCGAGGGCGAGCGCGAGTTGCTCAGCGAGCTCCTCGCTCGAGTCGGGCGCCGTGCGCGAGCGTCGCTGCGAGATCACGTAGGCGCCGATCGCGACGACGGCCAGAGCGACGACGAGGGCGACGACGAGCCACGAGATCCCCGGCTGGTAGTCGACGGGCGGCTTGTGCCGGGGCCTGTCGATGCCGCCCTGTCCGATGTCGAAGGTCGGCTCCTCGTCCGGGGTCGCGCGAGGCTGCCGGCGAAGGTTGAGGTAGCGGGCGATCGAGATGACCGCCGTGAGGATGAGTACGAACGTCAGCCACGCGGCGAGAGACGTCCGACGGTAGCGGCCGGATCTGAGCTCCTGCGCGATCGCCTTGCGTTGCATGAGCCCGTAGACGAGGAGGATCCCTCCCACGGCGGCCGCGACCAGCCAGAGCGTGAAGAGTGCGTCGAGCAGCGTGTCCGAAGGTGCCCGAGACCGGTCGGTGCCGCTCGGTGTCGACCCCCTCGCTGCAATTCCGACGACCCCGACGAGCGCGAGCACGGCGAACGCCGGTAGGACCACGCCTGTGGCCCTACCGCGCACAGCCGCCTCTCGTGGCTAGGCGACGCCGGGCTCGCTCATGGGCAACGAGCCGACGGTGGTCTTCGACTCCCAGTACCGGTTGAGGGCGCCCTGGATCTTCACGAACCAGACGATCGCCGGTATGAGGAAGATGCCGAACGGAAAGAGCCAGAGGCCTGTCCAGCCTGACATCGGGGCCTCGCGTCCGTCTCGGCGGTACATGCGGCCGACCTCCGACGGGATGACGAACGCCATCACCGGGCCGAGCAGGATCCAGACGACGAGGCTGAGAACGCCGCCGAGCCCCTCGCCCGTGTGACGCTTCATCTCCTCCATGGTCTTGTAGACCCAGTACCACCCGTAGATCCCGATGGTGATGATGTAGAGGAGGATCGCGAAGCCGATCCCCCTCGGCTGGCCCAGCGGGCCGGTGTTCGTTGCAGGTGTATCCATGGCTCTCGATTCTGGTCGCATGATCAGACGGAGCTACGCTCCCCGGCATGTTCGGAGCGCTCGCGGAACGCTGGCCGAGGCCGACCGTGATGGGCGTGCTCAACGTCACGCCCGACAGCTTCTCGGACGGGGGACGATTCGTCGACCCGTCCGCCGCCGTGGCGCACGGAGTGCAGCTCGTCGCCGAGGGAGCTGCACTGGTGGACGTCGGAGGCGAGTCCACGAGGCCCGGCGCGTCGCCGGTGTCCGCGGAGGAGGAGCTTGCGCGCGTGGAGCCGGTCCTGGATGGCCTGCGCGGCGTTCCGCTCTCCATCGACACGACCAAAGCCGAGGTGGCACGGCGCGCGCTCGAGCTCGGCGCCGAGCTCGTGAACGACGTGACGGCTCTTCGCGGCGACCCGGCCATGGCCGAGGTCGTCGCGGGTGGAGACGCATTCCTGTGCCTCATGCACATGCAGGGCGAGCCGCGGACGATGCAGGTCGCCCCTCACTACGACGACGTCGTGGGCGAGGTGTTGGCCTTCCTGGAGGAGCGCCTTGCGTTCGCGGTCGAGCGTGGAATCCCGGAGGAGCGCATCTGCATCGATCCGGGAATCGGCTTCGGCAAGACGCCGGAGCAGAATCTCGAGCTGCTTCGCCGACTCGATGCATTCCTGGTGCTCGGGCGACCCGTGCTCGTGGGCGTGTCCCGGAAGAGCACGCTCGGGAAGGTCGTCGGAGACCCGCAAGCCACGACCGGGAGCGTCGCGGCATCGGTGGCCGCCGCGGTGGCCGCGTATACGCGGGGCGCGACCATCATTCGCGCCCACGACGTCCGTGAGACTGCGGAGGCGCTTGCCGTCGCCGTCGCGGTCGAGCGTGGGAGGATCACCGCATGAGCACGATCGAGCTGATCGGGCTCGTGGTCTTCGGCCACCACGGCTACCTGGACGAGGAACGGCGCCTGGGCCAGCGCTTCCTCGTCGATCTCTGGGTCGATGTGGTTGGCGAGGCGACGGCGAGCGACCGGATCGAGGACACCGTCGACTACCGGCGGCTCGCCGGCCTCGTCCGGGACGTGTTCGGCGGCGAGGAGCGCCTGCTCCTCGAGGGGCTCGCCGGCGCGATCGCGGACGGCATCCTCGAGCGGTTTCCCGCCGTCACCCGTGCTCGTGTGCGGGTGCGCAAGCCGGACGTCGTGCTCGAGCCGCCGGTCGACCACGCGGCGGTCATCGTCGAGCGCGCCCGCGGGTGACTCTCGCGTACGTCGCGCTCGGCGCCAACCTCGGGCCGCGCGAGATCACGTTGCTCCGCGCCGTCGACCTGCTCTCCGAGACCAGGGGCGTCCAGGTGCGTGCCGTCTCCCAGCTGCGCGAGACGGAGCCAGTCGGGGTCGTCGAGCAGCCCGCGTTCCTCAACGGCGCGGTCGAGGTGGAGACGGAGCTGACGCCGCGGGAGCTCCTCGACCGCCTCCTCGAGATCGAGCGCGAGCTCGGCCGCGTGCGGGACGTGCGCTGGGGCCCGCGCCTGGTCGACCTCGACCTGCTCGTGTACGGCGACGAACAGGTGGACGAGCCCGGCCTGCGGGTTCCGCATCCGCGACTGCACGAGCGCCGCTTCGTGCTCGAGCCGCTCGCAGAGCTGGATCCCGACCTGGCGATTCCCGGGGTCGGGCGGGTTCAGGACGCACTGGCGGCGCTAGACTGACGCGGCCATGTCGCACCTCGACGATCTCGACGAATACGAGGCCGAGCTCGAGCTCTCGCTGAAGCGCGAGTACTCGGCGGTCTTCTCGCTCTTCCGCTACTGCGTCCTCACCCAGGACGCCACCTATCTCTGCAACAAGCTCGATCTCGAGGCGCTGCCGCAGGTGAGCTACCCGTTCTTCCACGTCCGCATGGAGGACGTGTGGGTGTGGGACAAGAACCGCCCCAGCCGGATCATCCCGCGCGCCCAGGTCTACACCTCGGGCGACGTGACGGTGGAGGAGCTTCGGGGCGAGGGCGAGGAGCCGCAGCTCACGGCGGAAGACCTCGCCGAGCGCATCGGCCAGCCGCTCTCCGGCGACGACGACTGAGCTAGTACGCAGCCCAGAATCCGCTCGCGCGGATTCCGGCCGCGAACGTCAAAGACGCTCGCCGCTCCGTTCCTTTCGCCTGCACAGTCCTAGTCCGCGGCCGCATCGGCTAGTCGCATCGGCTCGTCGCTCTCAGGCTCGACGACTGAGTGGCGCGTTAGCCGTCTTGACGGCGGTCGCGTTCGGCGACCCACTGCGCGAAGCGACCGTTGGCCGAGCCCAGGTACTCGCGGAGGACCTGGTCGAAGGACGCGACCTCCTCGCGCAGCTGGAACATCAGGTAGTCGAGCTTGCGCTCTGGGTCGCACACATGCTCGTCGCTCGTCGCCGCGCTGACCGAGGCACCGCACTCGGTGCACGGCATGTAGCGGGAGCTGGCGAAGTACGCGGACATTCTCGGCCTAAGTGGAACGCATGGTGTCCAGAGGTCGGCCGCCGGGCAATGGAGGAAAGGGCGGGTTGGACTGGAGGAAAGGCCGGGTAGACAGGAACCGCCGCCGGGCGGCTCCTGTCAGCGCCCTGTTTCGCAATCAGGCTCTCGCGGGGGCGGGGACGGCGCCGAGCTGCACGAGCATGCCGAGCGTGTCCCAGGTGATCCAGTCCTCGATCACCTTGCCGCCCTCGAGACGGGTGAAGGTCAGTCCTGTGACCGTGACCTCTTTCCCGGTCGGCGAGATGCCCCCGATCTCTCCCTGGTGCGTGCCCCGGGCCGTCCACCTCGTCGCGACGCGGTCGCCCTCGGCGAACTGCTCGTCGATCGTGAAGCGGACGTCCGGAAACGCACCTCGGTACTTCTCGACCTGCCCCCTGAACGCCTGCGGGCCGCGAATCGGCTCGGGCTCAGAGGGATCGTGACCGACGTACCCGGGCGCGATGTACTCGTCGATCACGTCCATGTTCCCCTTCCACGGCTCCTCGAACAGGAGCCGGACGATCTCCTTGGCATCCGGCATAGGCGCTCCTTTCGTTCGCCTGCGGCGGAGCCCGACGACGGAGAGGACAGCTGCGAACAGCCCGATCACGACGTACGCAGCCCTACGGGTCCGACCTCGACTCCGTCTTCGGAACACGGCCCTTCCACCTTACTCCTCTCTTACGGAGACCCGCGACCCGGATTTGGGACGCCGGCTCTGATTCACTAGCGCGATGCTCCTCGCGGTCGACGTCGGCAACACCCAGACGGCGCTCGGGCTGTATCGCGACGGCGAGCTCGCGGATCACTGGCGCCTCGCGACCGAGCGCTCGAGCACCGCAGACGAGCTCGGCGTTCTCCTCGGCGGCCTTCTCGACTTCGAGAGCGTCGACGGCATCTGTCTCGCGTCCACCGTGCCGGTGCTCGTCCGCGAGTGGGAGGAGCTCGCGCGCAAGTGGGCGCGCGCTGAGCTGCTCGTCGTCGGGCCCGGTGTGAAGACGGGGATCCCGATCCGCTACGACGACCCCCGCGAGGTCGGCCCCGACCGGATCGTGAACGCCGTCGCGGCCAAGGAGCGGTACGGCGCGCCGGTGGTCGTCGTCGACTTCGGGACGTCGACGAACTTCGACGTCGTCTCGCCGGCTGGGGAGTACGTCGGCGGCGTCATCGCCCCGGGAATCGAGATCTCGATGGACGCGCTCTTCGCCCGGGCCGCCAGGCTCGTGAAGGTCGACTACTCGGCGCCGCCGACGGTGATCGGGAAGACCACGGTCGGCGGGCTCCAGTCAGGCCTCGTGTACGGCTTTGCGGGCCAGGTGGACGGGATCGTCCGCCGCATCCGCGGCGAGCTCGGGGCCGAGGCGCGCGCCGTGGCCACCGGCGGCCTCGCCGACCTCGTAGCGCCGCATTCGGAGACGATAGAGCGGATCGATCCCTTTCTCACGCTCGAGGGAGTACGCGTCGTGTGGGAGCTCAACCGATGATTCCCGACCCGCCTGCCATCGGGCTCTTCCTCCTCGCCGCGCTCGCACTGCTGCTCGTGCCCGGGCCGGCGGTGCTGTACGTCGTCACGCGCTCGGTCGAGCACGGCCGTCGTGCCGGGCTGGCATCCGTACTGGGGATCCACGTAGGAACGCTCGTGCACATCGCGGCCGCGACGCTCGGGCTGTCGGCGCTCGTGCTCTCCTCGGCCGTCGCGTTCACCGCGGTCAAGGTCGCAGGCGCCGTCTATCTCATCGGGCTCGGCGTGTGGACGCTGCTCGCGCGCAAGGCCGAGACCGAGATCGCCCTCGGAGGCGAGCGGAAGCTTCGGCGCGCGTTCGCACAGGGCATCGTCGTGAACGTGCTGAACCCGAAGACGGCGCTCTTCTTCCTCGCGTTCCTTCCGCAGTTCGTCGACCCGAACGCCCCGCACCCCGCCGTGCAGATCGCGTTCCTCGGCTTCCTGTTCGCGCTCCTGGGCATGGTCACTGACTCGGTGTGGGCGCTGGTCGCAGGGACCGCAGGAGGAATGCTGCGGCGCTCGACGCGCTTCGTGCGCACGCAGCGGTATGTGACCGGGACGGTCTACATCGGCCTCGGCTTCGCGACCGCGCTGGCCGGTTCCGCCGAGGACTAGCCGCCGCCGTACACGGAGATGGGCAGCTCGAGCGTCACCTCGGCACCTGACGGCGTCTCGGCCTCGAGGCGCTCGAGGAGCTCGAACGCTCCGGGCGCCGCGGCCAGCAGCCGCTGCTCGACCTCCGCGGTGGACGACAGCTGGAGGAGCTCCTGCTTGAACTCCTTCGGGAAGCGGCCGCGCCCGAGGTACCAGCCGTAGAACTTCTTCAGGAAGCCCGACGCCCGCCGCTCCCCGAGCTCACGGACGGTCTCGCGGACAAACAGCACGAGCTCCGCCGCCACCTCCTCGCGCGAGGGCTCGACTGCGTCGCCGTCCACGATCTCCTGGAGCGCCCAGGGGTTCCCCTGCGCGCCGCGCGCGACCATGACCGCCTGCGCGCCCGTGGTCGCGAGGATCGCCTGAGCGCGGGCGTGAGAGGTGATGTCGCCCGACGCGACGACCGGGACGTCCACGAGCGAGACGAGCTCCGCCGTTACCGAGTGATCGGCCGTGCCGGTGTACATCTGCTTGGCCGAGCGGGGGTGCAGCGTGAGGGAGGCCGCGCCCGCTTCGACGAGCCTCGGCCCGAGCTCGAGCGCGGCACGCGAGCCGTTCTCGACTCCCCGGCGCAGCTTCACCGTGACCGGGATGTCGACCGCGTCCGCGATCGCGCCGATGACGCGGCACGCGCGGTCCGGGTCGTCGAGCAGGTGCGCCCCGGCTCCCGTCTTCGTCACCTTCTTCACGGGGCAGCCGAAGTTGACGTCGACGATGTCCGCGCCCACGGCTTCGACCATGCGGGCTGCGTCGGCCATCGGGCGGGGGTCCGACCCGAAGAGCTGGATCGCGAGGGGATGCTCGTCCGACGCGACCCGCAGGTAGCCGAGCGTCCGCTCGTTCCGGTGCTCGATGCCCGCGCAGCTCACCATCTCGGAGCAGACGAGGCCGGCGCCGTAGCGACGCCCCTGGCGCCGGAACGCCTGCACGCTGACGCCCGCCATGGGGGCGAGGACCAGGCGCGTGGGCACCTCGACAGGGCCGATTTGCCAGGGTTCACGAAGGTCGATCACTGTCTTCCGATGGTACTGGCGCACCGTTTGACGCTCCTCGAACGGGGTAGCTACCATTCCGCAGTTGTCGGGGCCGGGGGGCCCCGCACTCTCGTCTCTGGAGGCGTTTCGTGAAGGATGTGATCCTCACTCCCGAGGGCTACAAGCAGCTGACGAGCGAGCTCGACGTGCTGCGGACGACCAAGCGACGGGAGATCGCAGAGCGCATAGCGGCCGCGCGGGAGTTCGGCGAGATCGCAGAGAACGCCGAGTACGACGACGCAAAGAACGAGCAGATGATGCTCGAGCACCGCATCTCGCAGCTCGAGGAGCGGCTCGCGAACGCGCAGGTGATCGACAAGAAGCGCGTCGACACGAGCGTCGTCTCGATCGGGGCCGTCGTGCGGCTACGCGACGTGGACGCCAAGGAGACGACCGAGTACTTCATCGTCGGCTCGGCCGAGGCCAACCCTGCCGAGAACAAGCTCTCGAACGAGTCGCCGGTCGGCAAGGCGATCATGGGCCGCAAGAAGGGCGAGACCGTCGAGGTCATCACGCCGCGTGGCTCGAAGGTGAAGTTCAAGATCATGGAGATCAAGGCCGCATAGCGCGGCCCCGATCTCCGCGTAACCCGTCCGACGCCTAGGGGGTCGCTCCGACGGCGGCGTCTTCTACCGTCTCGTCCAGGGACGGCTCGTCAGGATCGTCTCGGCCACCTGGTCTGGGCAGTCGTTGGACACCGTCGTCAGCGTCAGCGTCGACCCGGAGAGCTCCCAGCGGTACTCGTTGTCGTAGAACGCGTACCCCGTCGTCTGGGCACATTCCTCGTCCTCGAGCTTGAGCACGTCGCCGTCGACCGTCAGCTTGGGCTCCTCCAGCGTCCCCTCGATCGGGTGGTCGATTGCGAGGAACGACCCCGCATCCGCGCCCTCCAGCTCCCCGATGGCGAGCTCCCAACGACCAGCCTCGAGCTCCGGCGGCGCATTCGCCGGGAGGTCGCCGGCCTCGAGCGTCGTGACGTAGGTCCCGGCAAGCTCGGCCGGGACGACCCCACTCTCTCCGCCGCCGCCGCCGCAGCCGGCCAGACCAAGTGCCGCGAGGGCGCAGGCGATCGCTGCGATTCGCATCGGGACCACCTCAGCTCAACGCCGCCAATGCGGCATCGCAGAAGTCGTCGCTCCGCCCAGTGGAGCCCTTGACGACGTCGCGGCTCACCTCGTTGCCGGCCGCGTCGAAGACGATCACGAGCCGCGTCTGGCCGGGATTCCGGGCGATCGCCTTGCCGCTCCCGTCGTAGAGCACGGCATTGCCGGTCGCGAGGATGAGGACCTCGACGAATCCGTTTCCGAGCTCCGTGACGCGCATGTCCTTCTCGGTCACGTTCGCGGCGGACGTCAGCGTCGTGCCGTTCGCACTCAGCGTCTCCGTCTGGCTTCCGTGCTCCAGGAAGTACTCGAGCCCATCAGGCCCGTGTGGCACGACGTGCACGCGAATGTCGATGACGCCGGAGATCGCGACCGTGAGGCCGGCGTCGCAGAAGTTCGTGTCGACGAACTCGTACGGGTCGTGAATGGTGAAGCGGTCGACCTGGCCGGCGCCGGCGGTCGCTGCGAGCACTGCCGCTGCGACGACGACCACGATCGCCGATATGCATGTCTTTCTCATCTCAGTCCTCCTCCTTCGGTGCATTGCCGATTCGCGTCCACGGGACCCCGCTGAACACCTCGCTGACCTTCTGGTCCTCCTCCGTGTCGTAAGGAGGAAGCGCCTCGACGTCGCTCCAGGTGACGGTCGTGCCCTCGACGCGGTACCGCATCTCCCAGTCGCCCCAGCAGCCGCTCGTCCACCTGAACGTGACGAGCGTCCCGTCGGTCTCGAACGTCCCCCGACACGAGCCCGTTCGGCCCTCGGCCGTCTTCCACGTGTCCACGAAGTCCTTTCCGTCGAGGGTCGTGCGGTGCACGCCGCTCTCGGACTCCGCCTGGAACTGCGAGATCCCGTTGTCGAGCAGGTACTGCTGCGTGAGCTCGTACCGGTAGACGCCGTTGCGCAGAGGCGCGGAAGCCGCGTCGTCCGACCCCCCGCAGCCGGCGGCGAGCATGAGTCCGAGTGCGATGCCTGCCGTCGCGGCTCTCATCAAGCTGTCTCCTTTCGATCGCATGGACTCGGCGATCGTGGGACAGACGGCTGCCACGGCCTTCTCAGGGCGCTGTCAGGCTCCTGACAGCAGACCGTGGTACGTTCGCCACCTGGCGTCTGCGCTCGACTTCCGCATCCTCGGACCGTTCGAAGTGCTCGACGGCGAGCGGGAGCTCCGACTGGGAGGAGTCAAGCAGCGAAGCGTCCTTGCGATCCTGCTCCTTCGCTCCGGTGAGACGGTCTCGAGGGATCGCCTCGTCGACGAGCTGTGGGGGGACGACCCGCCCGCAGACGCGCAGACCGCCCTCCAGCAGCACGTCTCACGGCTTCGCAAGCAGCTCGAGCCGCACGCGGTCCTCCTGACTCGCGCACCGGGGTACGCGCTCGAGATCGAGCCGATGCAGGTCGATCTCGAGCGCTTTCGCGCGCTGCGCGACCGCGGTCGAGAGGAGCTGAGGGAGGGCAGCGCGGACGAGGCCGCACGCGTCCTTCGTGAGGCGTTGGCGATCTGGCGCGGGGAGCCTCTGGCCGACCTCGGCAACGAGCGTTTCGCCCGCGATGTCATCCCCGCGCTCGAGGATGAGCGCCTCGCGGCCGTCGAGAGTCGAATCGACGCGGATCTGGCAGTAGGTCGGAACACCGAGCTCCTCGGCGAGCTGGCCGAGCTGGTCCGCGCACATCCCTTCCGCGAGCGGTTGCGTGTGCAGCAGATGCTCGCGCTCTACCGCGCGGGGCGCCAATCCGAGGCGCTCGATGCCTACGCAGCTGCGCGGGACAGCCTGGTCTCGGAGCTCGGGCTCGAGCCCGGGCCGGAGCTGCAGCAGCTGCAGCGCGACGTTCTCGCGCATGCCGAGTCGCTGAAGGCGCCCACACCGCCGGCGGCTCGACGACGGCGGCGGATGCTCGCGCTCGCGGCGACTGCTCTCGTCTCCGTGGCAGTGACAGCGCTGGTCGCTGCCGTAGCTCTCGGCAACGGATCCGAGACACCCACCGTCACGCCCGGCGGGGGCGCGCTCCTCGAGATCGATCCCGACTCGGGAGCGATCGAGCGGACGATCCCGGCGGGGCGTACGCCCTCCGCAGTTGCGGTCGATCCGGAGGCAGTGTGGCTCGTCGACGCGGACGGGAGGACGCTGCTGCGCGTCGTCCCGACGTCCAGGGTCGTCGAGACGCTCGCGACGGGCGCGACGCCTACCGACGTCGCGGTCGGAGCGGGGGGCGTATGGGTTGCCAACGGCCGCCGCCTGCGGAATGCGCAGTTCGTCGGACCCGTCGCGACGGCCGTCGCCCGGCTCGATCCGGCCACGCGGACGGAGCGTGGGACTGCGTCTCTGCCGCGGGAGGGAGGCGCACTGTCGAACCTCGTCGAGAATCACATCGCGACGACGAGAGACGCCGCCTGGGCGATCGCGCCGAACTTCCACGTCGCGCGTATCGACGGCGTGACCGGAACGGTCACCGCGACGACCGGCGCGGTTCCCGCTGCGGCGATCGCGGCCGGTCGCGCCGGCGTTTGGGTCGCGGGTGTCGACGGCGCGGTTGCACGGCTCGACGAGCGGACTGCGAAGCCGGTGCGGCGCATGACCATTCCGGGGTTTCCAGGGGGCATCGCGGTCGGTGACGACGCGGCGTGGGTCACGTCGCCCGGAGACGGGCGTCTGTGGCGCATCGGCGCTGGTCGCGCCCGGTCGCTCGGGGCGACACAACTCGCCTCCGGCATCGGCGACGTCGCCGTGAACGCGACGGGGGTCTGGGTTGCGAACCCGATCGCCGGGACGCTCACTCAGGTCGATCCGGAGACGACCCAGATCGTCCGCACAATCGAGCTCGACGGAATCCCGCGCTCCATCGCGGTCGGAGACGACGTCGTCTGGGTCGCTCTCGCGCGCGGAGCGACCGTAGCCGCAACAGCGGAGGTCGAGGGAGTCACGACCTTCCAGGCGACGACGTGCGAGCGGCCGCTCGCCGGACCTGGCGGCGGGGCGGACGTGCTCATCACCTCGGACCTGCCGCTCCAGGGAGGGACGCGCATCAGCGCAACGCAGATGACGCAGGCGATCCAGTTCGTCCTCCGCGAGCGCGGCTTCCACGCGGGCAGGTATCGGGTCGCGTATCAGTCCTGCGACGACTCGGTCGCCAGCACCGCCCTGTTCGACGAGGCGAAGTGCGCGGCCAATGCACGCGCGTACGCAAGCAACGCGAGCGTGGTCGGCGTGATCGGGACGATGAACTCGCCCTGCGCCGTTGCCGCGGTTCCCGAGCTGAACCGCGCAGAGGGCGGCCCGCTGGCGATGGTCTCGCCGCTCAACGGGTTCGTGGGCTTGACTCGATCAGGCCCGGACGTGGACCCGGCGCTGCCTGCCGCTCTCTATCCGACAGGCGTCCGGAACTACCTGCGCGTATACCCGACCGACGATCTCGAGGGCGCCGCCTCGGCCCTGTTCGCCCGTGACGCCGGCGTCGAGCGCGCCTTTGTCCTGGACGACGGACAGCCCGGCTACGGGGGGCTCCAGGCGACGTTCTTCGAAACTGCTGCGGGCCGGCTCGGAATCAAGGTGCTCGGGCGTGCGTCGTGGGACCCGGGCGCGCGTAGCTACGAGGAGCTCGCGCGGCGCGTCGCGTCGTCCGGCGCCCAGGCGGTGTACGTCGGCGGTCTCGTGGACACGAACGCCGGCAGCGTCATCCGTGACCTCCGCTCGCAACTCGGCCAGTCGGTAACGCTCCTGGGGCCGAGTGGGCTGTCACCGATCCCGCTGCTGGTGCAGAAGTCGGGCCGCGCAGCGATCGACATGTATGTGAGCTTCGCCGGCATCCTCACCGAAGCGCTGCCACCCGCAGGGGCGCGCTGGGCGAAGCGCTTCGGTGCGACGCAGCGGAGCACGCAGGTTGGGCCGGAGGCGGTCTACACGGCGCAAGCGGCCGAGGTTCTGCTCGACGCGATCGCGCGCTCGGACGGAACCAGAGCATCGGTCCTCGAGGAGCTCTTCCGCACGAACGTGCGTAACGGGCTGCTCGGGAGCTTCGGGTTCGACTCCAACGGCGACATCTCGGAGAGCCCCGTGACGATCCTGCGCGTGCGTCGGCCGGGAACGTCCAACGCGGTCATGAGCGCCGAGGGCGCGACGATTGCCAGAGTCGTGCGCCCGTCGCCCAAGCTCGTCGCTCCCGACGAGTAGCGCTTTCTCCAAGCGGGAGACCTCGCGGACCCGGTGATTAGACTCGGCGCGCCATGACGGCCGCGAAGCGCTTCCCCGACCGCGATTCCGTCGCGGACCTGCGCGCCGCGACCGAAAGGCTCGAGGCGGGCGGCCAGCTCGGCGAGAGCCGCCGGCTCGCCGGACGCGTGATGGCGCGACGCGAGATGGGCAAGCTCGTCTTCCTCGACCTCGTCGACCGCTCCGGGCGGATCCAGCTCATGTGCGACGCGAATCGCGTCGGTGAGGTCGACGTCCACCTCGGCGACGTGGTGGGCGTGGCAGGCAAGCCGGCGAAGTCCCGGCGCGGCGAGCCGTCGCTCATGGTCGACGAGCTGACGGTGCTGGCGAGGAACGCGAACCCGCTCCCCGACACGTTCCACGGGCTCACGGACGTCGAGACGCGGTATCGCAAGCGATACCTGGACCTCCTCATGAACGAGGATGCGCGCGAGCTCTTCTTTCTCCGTGCGAAGGTCGTGACGGCGATCCGCAGCTATCTCGACGCGGAGGGGTTCGTCGAGGTAGAAACGCCGGTCCTCCAGCCGCGGTACGGAGGCGCCTTCGCCGACCCGTTCGTCACGCGCTCCAACGAGCTCGACGTCGACCTCTATCTCCGGATCGCGACCGAGCTCTACCTCAAGCGGCTCATCGTCGGCGGCCTCGAGCGCGTGTACGAGATCGGCAAGGACTTCCGCAACGAGAGCGTCTCGTACAAGCACCAGCCGGAGTTCACGATGCTCGAGTGGTACGAGGCGTACGCAGACTTCCGCGACACCATGGACCGCATCGAGACGATGCTCGAGCTCGTCGCGCTCGAGGCTCTCGGCCGGACGACGGTTCAGTTCCGCGGCCACGCGGTCGACCTGAAGCGCCCGTGGCGGCGGCTCGGCTTCGTCGACGCACTCGAGGCGCACGAGCTGTGGACGCGCGACGAGTCCGAGCTGCGCGCGTGGCTCGGCGAGCGCGGCGTCGACACCGAGGCGGACAAGGACTGGACGCAGCTCGTCGACCATGCGTTCACGCACTTCGTCGAGCCGAGCCTGATCGAGCCGACGATCGTCTACGGCCATCCCGTCGAGCTCTCGCCGTTCGCACGGGTGACGGACGACGACGAGACGCTCACCGAGCGCTTCGAGTACTTCGCGGCCGGCATGGAGCTCGGCAACGCCTACTCCGAGATCAACCAGGCCGACGAGCAGCAGCGCCGCTTCGACGAGCAGTCGGCGCACGTGGAGGGGGTGCGCGGAGACCCGGACTACGTGGAGGCGCTCTCCTACGGGATGCCGCCCACCGGCGGTCTCGGCCTCGGCATCGACCGGCTCGTGATGCTGCTCTCCGGCCGGGAGACGATCCGCGACGTGATCCTGTTTCCTGCGCTTCGCTCATCGGGCTAGCCGGCGTCTCGGCTGGGGGTAGCGCTCCGCAGGGCCGTCCGTACCATGAGCCGGATGCGCCGTCTCCTAGCCGTCTGCCTGCTCGCCCTGGCACTGCCTGCGCTCGTCCAGGCCGGCTCGAATCCCGTGCTCGCGGCGACCACGAGAACGGCGCAGGCCGAGAGCGCGACGTTCCAGATGAACACGACGACGAGCGTTGCCGGCCAGCACGTGACGATGAGCGGGTCAGGCGTTCAGAAAGGGAACGAGGCGCGGCTCTCGATGCGCATGCGGACTCTGGGACTCGCCAGCCGGATCGACGCGATCCTCGTCGAAGAGAGCGGGCACTACGTGATGTACCTGCGCTCGCCGATCTTCCAGTCACAGCTCCCGAAGGGGAAGACGTGGGTGCGCATCGACCTCTCGAACCAGGCCTCGACCCTCGGCGTCGACTTCTCTTCGCTCGCGAGCGCATCCCAGACGCTCGCCCCGCTCGAGAAAGGCCTCGTCTCGACAACGCGCGTGGGGCGGGACGTCGTCGCGGGAACGTCGGCCACGCACTACCGGGCCGTGATCGACATCAAGCGCGCGGCGCGCGCACTCCCAGCCTACGGGCGCCAAGTCGCCGCGATCGAGCGCGCGACTGGCATCCGGCTCGGCCGCATCCCGTACCACGTGTGGGTCGGCGGAGACGGCCGCGTTCATCGCCTTCGCTACTCGATGCCCTCCGTAGGAGGAGGGCAGTCGGTGCAGACGATGACGTTCGTGGCATTCGACCAGGCGGTGTCGATCGCCGCGCCGCCTCGCTCCAAGGTCTTCTCTCCTTAGACGCCGCTAGGCGCGAGCGACGGCCACCGGCGCCTGCGCGCTCCAGGGGAAGTCGATCCACCGTTCCGTCCGTCGCCAGACGTACTCGCACTTGACGGTGGAGGGCGGCTTCTCGTAGAGCACGGCGCAGCGGACCTCGGCGACCTTCCCGGCGCAGAAGTCCTTCACGAGCCTGAGCGTCTCGCCCGTGTCGGCGACGTCATCCGCGATGAGCATGCGCGCGGACTCGAGATCGACGAGCTCGGGCACAGGAGGCAGGATCATCGGGACGTCGAGCCGCTCGTCCACCCCCGTGTAGAACTCGACGTTCATCGTCCAGGCGTTCTTCACGTCGAGCGCGTAGCCGAGCGCCGCTCCCACGAGCATCCCGCCGCGCGCGATGGAGAGGACGAGGTCGGGCTCGTAGCCGTCGTCGACGATCTGCCTCGCGAGGTCGCGTGCCGCCTCGCCGAAGTCGGCCCAGGACAGCCGTTCGCGCGCCTCGACCGCTCCGAGCTCGTCCACCGGCCGATCCTAACGCGATGTGACCGAATGCTCGGCGGGCGTACCCCGATCGAGGGTCGGTCGCGGCGCGCCTCGCGACGATCGTTAACAAACGGTGACTAGCGACCGAGGGATCAGCGTCGCCCCAGACGCAACCCCGCGTCTCGGAGAGGCGCATGCTCTGGCGATTCTCGATGCAGCGCTCGACGCGGTCATCACGATCGACCACCTCGGCCGCGTGCTCGAGTTCAACGTCGCCGCCGAGCGAATCTTCGGGTACGCGAGGCCGGCAGTGCTCGGGCTCGAGCTCGCGGAGCTGATCATCCCACCCGATCTCCGCGACGCGCACCGACGCGCTCTCGCCCGTTGGGGTGAGCTCGGGCCGACTCCCGGCGCCGGCGCGCTCCTCGGGCGGAGGCTCGACGTGCGCGCGATGCGGTCCGACGGGACGACGTTCCCTGCGGAGCTCGCGATCAGCCGCGTGGACATCCCCGGCCCGCCGGTGTTCACCGCCTGCCTACGCGACGTCAGCGAGAAGACCGAGGCCGAGGAGCGCCTTCGGAACGCCGAGTTCCGGTTCCGCACGCTCGTCGAGGGGCTGCCGCTCATCTCGTACGTCGACTCGGAGAACGACCCGGACGCGAAAGCCCAGTACGTCAGCCCACAGATCGAGGCGATTCTCGGATACAGCTCCGAGGAGTGGCTCACGGTCCCGGATCTCTTCCAGCAGTCGATTCACGAGGACGACCGCGAGCGTGTCCTGTCGGAGAAGCGCGACGCCTACGAGCGCGGCGCGACCCTGCGGCAGGAGTACCGGATGCACGCCCGCGACGGCCGGCTCCTGTGGGTGGAAGACGTGTCGGTGCGCGTCGAGCCGCCCGGCGGTGAGACGGCGTTCCGTCAGGGATTCGCGGTCGACATCACCGAGCGCAAGCGTGCCGACGACGCGGTGCGGCTCGCCGAGACCCGGTTCCGGACGCTCGTCGAGCAGCTGCCCCTGGCCGTGTACGTCGATCGGCTCGACAGCGCGAGCTCCAACGTCTACACGAGCCCTCCGATCGAGCTCATGCTCGGATACACACCGGAGGAGTGGGCGGAGGATCCATCGCTCTTCGTCGAGCTTCTCCATGCCGACGATCGCGAGCGAGTGCTCCTGGCGCACGAGCGAACGCATGCCACGGGCGAGCCGCTTCAGCTCGACTACCGCCTGTACGCACGTGACGGACGGGTCCTGTGGGTGCACGACGAGGCGCGCATCATCACCGACCCGCAGACGGGAGAGCCGGTCCTCCAGGGCTACCTGCTCGACATCACCGCCCGCATGGAGGCCGAGGCGCAGCTTCGCCACCAGGCGTTCCACGACCCGCTGACAGGACTCGCGAACCGCGCGCTCTTCACCGATCGCGTCCAGCACGCGCTCGTCGTGCGCCCCGGGGCCGCGGCCGTGCTCTTCCTCGACCTGGACGATTTCAAGGCGATCAACGACGGTCTCGGCCATCTCGCCGGTGACGCGCTGCTGCGGGCGATCGGGCTCCGCCTGCGGGCGTCGCTGTCGCCGACGCACACGATCGCGCGCATGGGCGGCGACGAGTTCGCGATCCTCGTCGAGCATGCCGACGCCGCCGCGGCGGCGGTCGACGCAGCCGAGCGGATCACCGCCGCGCTCAAGACGCCGTTCGACGTCGACGGACGTGAGGTGTTCGTCACCGCCAGCGTCGGCATCGCGGTCGGCGCGGACGCCGAGGAGCTCCTCCGCTGCTCGGACGTGGCGATGTACGGCGCGAAGGCGAGCGGCAAGGCGCAGTACGTCGTCTACGCCGCCAGGATGGACGAGGACCTCGTCGGCCGCCTCGAGTTGATCAGCGACCTTCGGCGTGCCGACGTGTCCGACTTCGTCCTTCACTATCAGCCGATCATCGACCTCACGACCGGGGGTCTCGTCGCGGTGGAGGCGCTGGTCCGCTGGCAGCATCCGACGAGGGGTCTCCTGGCACCCGCCGAGTTCATACCGGCGGCCGAGGAGACCGGCCGGATCGTCGAGATCGGCACCTGGGTCATGGCCGAGGCGTGCCGGCAGACGGCCCACTGGCAGAAGGAGTTCGCCGGCGCGCCGCCACGCGTGAGCGTGAACGTCTCGACCCGCCAGGTGCGCAACCCCGACCTGCTCGCCGCCGTTGAAGCGGCGTTGAACGGATCGGGCCTCAAGCCGAGCGCCCTCGTTCTCGAGATCACGGAGTCCGTGCTCGCGCAGCGACGCGACGAGATGACGACAGTCCTCGACGACGTCACGGCTCGCGGCGTACTGCTCGCGCTGGACGACTTCGGCACCGGCTACTCGTCGCTCTCGCTGCTCCAGGGACTGCCCGCTCACGTGCTGAAGATCGACCGCTCCTTCGTCCAGCACATCGGCCTCGACGGTGCGCGCGCCGCCTTCGTGCGCGCGATCGTCGAGCTCGCTCAGGCGCTCGAGCTGATCGTGGTCGCCGAAGGGATCGAAGACGCGAGCC
>JBKPLV010000300.1:0-8841 GCA_046731795.1 Actinomycetota bacterium
GTCGACGCGGGAGAGCAGGCCGCGGAACTCGAACCGCCGGAAGATCTCCTTGAGCTCGGAGCGATCGGGCGGCTGTAGCACGAGCGCCGCTGGATCGACGCCGAGGTCGAGATCGCGCCGCATCGTCGCGAGGATCTTCGACGCAGCGGCTTGCTCCGCGTTCTCGGAGATGGCCCGCGAACGCGCGGGCGAGAGCTCGGCAGCGTGCTCGACGACGTCCTCGAGGGAGCCGTACTGCGCGACGAGCTGGCCGGCGGTCTTGTCCCCGATGCCGGGGATGCCCGGGATGTTGTCGCTCGTATCTCCCTTCAGCCCGATGAAGTCCGGGATCTGGTCGGGCCGGATCCCGTACCGTGCCTCGACGCGCTCGGGCGTGTAGACCTGGACGTCGGCGACGCCGCGCGGCGTCATCATCAGGCAGACGTTCTCGGACACGAGCTGGAAGGCGTCGCGGTCGGTCGATACCACGCAGGTCCTCACCCCGGACGCGTCGGCCTGGGTCGCCAGCGTCGCGATCACGTCGTCGGCCTCCCAGCCCTCGAACTCGAGGTTCTGGTAGCCGAACGCCTCGACGATCGGGCGGAAGTGCGGGAACTGCTCGCGCAGGAGGTCCGGCATGGGCCGGCGGTCTGACTTGTACTCGGCGGAGAGCTCCGTGCGGTGCACCGGCCGCGTGTCCCAGGCGACCGCGACGCCGCGAGGCCGGTAGTCGGAGAGCAGCTTGAAGAGCATGTTCGTGAAGCCGAGGAGTGCGTTCGTCGGCTGTCCGTCGGTCGTCTGCAGCTCCTCGGGGAGTGCGAAGAATGCGCGGTACGCGAGGTTGTTGCCGTCGACGAGGAAGAGCTCTGCGTCGCGCGCGGGCCCGTCGTCGAGGACGAGCTCCTCTCCGGTGAGGGTCTTCGGCACTCGTTCGAGTCTATGCCGCGTGCAGCGAGAGACGCACGACGTGACCGTGGGGCGCAAAGGCCCCGTCACCCTCGAGCATTCCGGTCGTGACCGTAACGTCGACGGAGTCGTCGCGGCTCGTTGCGACCACGTGGGTCGAGGCCTCGGCGAACGAGCCGATGAGGACGAAGGCCGCCGCTCGCAACTCTCCACGCGATCGCAGGTTCGTGGCCACGTCGACCTCGAGCACGTCGTCGACGACCTCGGACCGACGGATCCGCCATTCGCGCTCGTCGCAGACGCGCCGGACGTGCGGGAGCAGATGGAGCTCGGGCTCCTCGGCCACCCAGTCGGGAACGAGCATCGCCGCACGAAGCCGGTCGAGAGCGTCGATGCCGGCCTCGGCGCCGGCCACCCCCCGACCCTGCTCGTCTCCCTGCCAGCGCGCGACCACGACGTGAGTCTGGCACGCGCTGATTGACTCGGGTCGTGCGACGCGTTCCGCTCCTCTCCGGCTCGCGGATCGTCCAGGTTCCGCTTGGGGACGACGACGTGATCCTGGTGCCACCGCCTCCACCGCAGCAGGTCGTCGACGTCGCAGCCGCCGTCCGCGACGCCCTGCGCTTCCCTCTCGACGGATCACCGCTCGCGGAGATCGTCCGCCGCGCCGGCCGCGTGACGGTCGTCGTCGAGCCGCCGGCCCTCCCGCTGCCCGGAGCGCAGCTCGATCCGCGGCCGCACGCGCTCGCCACCGTGCTGGACGAGCTGACGGCGCTGGGGATCACGGGTGAGAGACAGACGATTCTCGTCGCCGGCGGTCTCGCGCGGAAGCTCCCGCGCCGAGACCTCGAGCGCCTGCTGCCGCCCCCGCAGGCGCGCGAGTACCGCGGTCGCGTCCTGGTGCACGACGCAGCGGATCCGGACCTCGCCGGGCTCGAGCTCGACGACGGGACACGGGCGGCCATCCAGCCCGCGATCGTCGACACCGACCTCGTCCTGGTCGTGTCGTCGGCGGAGAGCGTGCTCCACGGAGGGCCTGCCGCGCTCGTGTCGGCGTGCGAGGCCGCCACGAGTCGCCGGCCTGCCGCCGCCGACTCGCTCCTCCAGGCGGCGGGAACCCCGGCGTGGGGACTCGCGTTGGCCGTCGAGCGGGCCGTCGCCGCACGCGTCCCGGTCGTCGGCGTGTCGCTTGTCCTCGACCACCCGCGACTCGTCGGCCGCTTCCGTAACTATCCCCACGAGCCGCGCTCGCTCGACCACGTCGCACGCTCTCCGGTCAGGCGGCTCTACTCGGCGCTGCCGGCCTCCGTGCGGCGCGGAATCCTGCGCGACATGCAGCGAGCGATCGCCGCCACCGACGTCTTCGCCGGAACGCCTTCCGTCGCGCACGCCGAGTCGCTCCTCCGCGCCGTCGAGCTCCGCGGCGTCCCGCTCGCGGAGCCGGTGGACGTGCTCGTGGTGGGCGGCCCCTGGATCGGCCCGTACGTTCCGCGCGAGCTGCTCAACCCGATTACCTCCGTGGCGACGTCGCTCGGGCTCGCCGCTCGGATGTGGCGGGATGCATTTCCGGTTCGAGACGGCGGTACGCTCGTCTTCGTCCACGCGCTCATGCGCACGTTCGCGCACGGGACCCAGGGGCCGTACCGGCGTCTTTTCGACGCGCTCGCGAGCGGCGCGAATGTCGAGGAGTCGGAACGCGAGGCAGCCGGAGACGCTCGCGCGCTGGCGGCGTACCGCGGCGGGCGCGGATGCCACCCGCTCCTTCCCTACGCCGATTGGGCCGGCTGCCAGCCGGCGCTCGGGCGGCTGGGCGCGGTCGTGGTCGCGGGGAGCCGTGACGCCGTCGCGGCTCGTGCGCTCGGGCTCGTCCCGAGCCACTCGATCACGAGCGCGCTCGAGATGGCGCAGGGCCTCGCCGGACGACGAGTGCGCGTCGGCGTCCTGCTCGCGCCGCCGTACGCGCCGCTGCTCGTCGGCGAGTAGCGATCACTCGCCGAGGTACGTCGCCCGAACCTGCTCGTTCGTCTTCAGCTCCGCCGCGGGCCCCTCGAGCGCGATCCGCCCTGTCTCCATGACGTACGCGCGCTTCGCAACCTCGAGCGCCATGAGCGCGTTCTGCTCGACCAGGAGAACGGGGGTTCCCTGTTCCTTGTTGACCTCGACGATGGTCTCGAAGATCCGGTCGACGAAGATCGGCGCGAGCCCCATGGACGGCTCGTCGAGGAGAAGGAGCTTCGGGCGGGCCATGAGGGCGCGACCGATCGCGCACATCTGCTGCTCGCCGCCCGACATCGTCCCCGCCTTCTGCGTGCGGCGCTCGTACAGCCGCGGGAAGAGCTCGAAGACGCGCTGCATATCCTCGGAGAAGTTCTCCCGGTCGGTCCGCTGGAAGGCGCCCATCTCCAGGTTCTCGGTCACTGACATGCGCGGGAAGAGGCGCCGGCCCTCCGGGCTCTGCGCGATGCCGCCCTTGACGATCGCATGCGGGGCCCTGTGCGTGATGTCGGTTCCCTGGAAGCGGATGGCGCCCTGTCGCGGGCGGTTCAGGCCGTTGATCGCTCGGAGCGTGGTCGACTTGCCCGCGCCGTTCGAGCCGATGAGCGTGACGATCTCGCCCTGTCCGACCTTGAGCGAGACACCCTTCAACGCGTGAATCGCGCCGTAGTAGACGTGGACGTCATCGATCTCGAGGACGTTCGTCCCTGCGGTCTCGGAGGCCGTCTCGCTCATCCCGCGGACGCTCCCCGTCCGAGGTAGGCCTCGATGACGCGCTCGTCCGTCCGGATCTCCGCGGGCGTGCCCTCGGCGATCTTCCCGCCGTACTCCAGCACCGTGATGCGCTCGGAGACGCCCATCACGACCTTCATGTCGTGCTCGATGAGGAGGATGGTGAGGTTCCTCTCGTCCCGAACACGACTCACGAAGGCGGTGAACTCCGCGGTCTCCTGGGGGTTCATCCCCGCCGTGGGCTCGTCGAGGAGCAGCAGCTTCGGCTCCGTCGCGAGCGCCCGTGCGACCTCCAGGCGGCGCTGGTCGCCGTACGGGAGCGAGCCCGAGCGCTCGTGGTGCCGGCGCGGCAGGCCGCAGTAGACGAGCAGCTCCCGCGCCTTGTCGCGCGCCTCGGCCTCCTCGCGCTTCACCCGGGGCGGCCGGAAGATGGCGCCCAGGATCCCCGCGCGGAGCCGGCAGTTCATGCCGACGAGGACGTTCTCCACCGCCGACATCTGCTCGAAGAGGCGGATGTTCTGGAACGTCCGTCCGATCCCGAGCTTCGTGATCGCGTGCGGCGGCAGGTACGAGACCTCGGTCCCGTCGAAGAGGATCGAGCCCGAGGTCGGCTTGTACACGCCGGTGAGCTGGTTGAAGAAGGTCGTCTTGCCCGCTCCGTTGGGGCCGATCAACGACACGATTGCCCCGCGCGGGATGGTGAAGTCGACGTCGTCGGTCGCGACGAGCCCGCCGAACTCCTTCCGGACCTTGGTGGCGACGACGAGGTTGTCCTCGGCCATCAGTCGTCGCTCGAGTCGCGGTCCGTGAGCGTGCCTTCCGTCTGCACGTCGTAGAAGGGCGTGTCGTGGACGCCCTCCTCGATCTCGATGCGGTGGCGACGCTCGGGTATCAGCCCGGCCGGCCGCAGAAGCATCATCGCCACGATGATGATCCCGTAGATGCCGAACTGGTACTTCGTCGGGTCGAAGTGCAGCCCGGCGTCCTGGATCTTGCTTCCGATCGTGGAGAGGCCCTCGCGGTCGAGGTAGCCGAGGATCATCGCGCCCGCGATCACGCCCCAGACGCTCCCCATCCCACCCAGGATGACCATGCACAGCAGGAAGACCGAGAACTGGAAGAAGAAGTCGGCGGGGAAGGCGCCGCCGCGGAAGCTCGCGTAGTACGCGCCCGCCACTCCGCCGAAGAAGGCACCCAGGGCGTATGCCCACGTCTTCGTGCGCATCAGCGGCACGCCCATCGCGGCGGCAGCCGTCTCGTCCTCCCGGATCGCGATCCACGCGCGCCCGAGGCGCGAGTCGCGCAGGCGGACGGTGCAGAAGACCGTGAGCAGGAGCAGCACGAAGGCCGCGAGGTAGAACCACATCCCTCGGTTCGGCGACGACTGGAAGTTCTCGGGCAGCGACGTGAAGCTCGCGAGGCTCGCGAACCCCACCGCGTCGATGGGGGCTATCCCGAAGGTGCCGTGCGTGAGATCGAAGCCGAAGAAGTCGTCGCCGTTGCGGACGACCTGCGGGATGATCTCCCCGAAGCCGAGGGTGACGATGGCGAGGTAGTCGCCACGCAGGCGCAGCGTGGGCAGCCCGATGAGGACGCCCGCGAACAGCGTGAGGAAGCCCGCCACGAAGAGGACGAGCCACATCGAGACGTGAATCCCCGGCTGGTCGCTCGACACCGTGGAGAAGAAGTGGAACGTCACCTGGTCGAACTGCTGCGAAGCCAGCCACCCGGCCGTGTACGCGCCGACGGCGTAGAACGCCACGTACCCGAGGTCGAGGAGGCCCGCGTACCCCACGACGATGTTCAGGCCCAGCGCCATCATCGTGAAGGCGAGCATCACGACCATCGACTCCGTGGAGGGGATGAAGTCCCCGAGCAGAGGGAGGCTCTGCAAGGCGTCGACGTAGAAGGGGTAGAGGGCGCCGAGCACGATGACGCCGATCGCGATCCACCGGTCGCGGTCCGCGTCGGAGGCGAGCCTCCGCGCCCGGTCCGCGAGCGAGCTCATGCGCCCTCCGGCGTCCGTTCGCCGAGGAGGCCCTCGGGCCGGAAGACGAGCGTGAGGATGAGGATCCCGAACACGATCGACCGCGTCCAGTCGCCGCCCGGCGCATGCCACGTGAGCCCCTCGTTGAAGGACTGGATGAAGCCGATCAGGAGGGCGCCGAGCACCGCCCCGGGGAGGTTGCCGATGCCTCCGAGCACGGCGGCCGTGAAGGCGATGAGGCCGAGCTCGAACCCGGTGTCGTAGCGCATCTGGTACTCGAGGAAGAACACGAGCCCGGCGACGGCCGCCAGCGAGCCGGCGATGAAGAAGGTCACCGAGATCGTCCGGTTGACGTTGATGCCCATCATGGCCGAAGCCTCCGTGTCCTGGGCCACGGCCCGCATCGCCTTGCCCTGCCGCGTCGTCTCCACGAACCAGGTGAGGAGGGTGAGCGTGGGAACGATGATCGCCAGCGCGACGACGAGCTTCCACGTCACGCGGATGTCGCCGATCGAGAACGCGGTGCCCTGGGGGATGAGGTTGGAGCCGCTCTCGTAGTCGACGCCGTACAGGGCGAGCGACACGTTCTGGACGATGAACGACATCCCGACCGCGGTGATCAGGGGCGTGATTCGCGGCGCGTTGCGTAGTGGACGGTAAGCGACGCGCTCGATGCTCCCGTTGACCACGGCAAAGAGAGGCACCGTGACCACGAGGGTCACGACGATCGCGCCCACGACCGCCGCGTTGCTCGAGGCGGGTGTGGTGCTGAGCACCGTGAGCATCATCGTGCTGGCGACGAGCCCCGAGAGCGCGAAGACGTCACCGTGCGCGAAGTTGATGAGCTGCAGGATCCCGTAGACGAGCGTGTAGCCGAGCGCCACGACGCCGTAGATGGCGCCGCGGGTGAGCCCGTCCAGGCCGACGTTCACGAAGTACGTCGGGCCCTTGACGAAGTTGATCGCGAGCCAGAGCACGATCGCGGCGACGAAGAGGAGCCCGAGCAAGTCGACGACACGGGGCGAGCGGAGCGTACGGAGGATGCTCGTGGCGGTTCCTGCCATGACGCGCGAGCGACTCTAAACCGCAATTCGCGGGAGGGCAATGCCCTCCCGCGAATTGCTCACGCCGAGCCTCGGGCTACTTCCCGAGCGCTGCGTCGACCGTGGACTGCTGCGGGGCGATGGTCTTGACCGTCTCGAGCTTGTCGGTCGCCTTGTAGACCGTGATCGCGACCGTGGCACCTGCTTCCGCCACCGGGTCGCCGTCCTCGTTGAACGTGAACGAGCCGAGCAGTCCCTGCTGCACCTTCGACGCGAACAGCTTGCTGATCACGTCGGAGCGTGACCCGTCGGAGGCGGCGATCGCGTCCAGCATCGTCTGCGCCGCCTGGCCGCCGTAGATGGCGTACGGGTCGATGTCCTTCCCGGACAGCGGGCCGTTCAGGAGCCCGTCCACGAACTCCTTGGCCTTGCCCTGGAACTGGTCGATCGGCTGGCCGGCGACCGACATGTACATGCCGGCGGCAGAACCGCCCGACTCGTCGATCGTCGCCTGCGTCGTGAAGCCGTCGGGTGCGATGAGCTTCACGTCGCCGTCGTTCGGGCCGAGCACGGCGACCTTGTCCTTGATCACCTGGGCGCCGTTCTCGTCGATGAGGCCACCCAGGAAGACCGCGTCCGCCCCGGTCGACTTCACCTTGTCGAAGAGCGACGTGTAGCTCGTCGCCTTCGGATCCCAGGCCTCGAAGCCCGCGATCTTGATCCCGAGCGACTCCGCCGCGTCGCGGAAGTTCGTCGCGACGCCGAGGCCGTAGGCCTCCTTGTCGTTCAGGATGTACACGTCCTTCACGCCGATGCTCTTCGCAAACTCGGCGTCCGCCGCACCCTGGTACGCGTCGTTCGCGACGACGCGGAGGTAGTTGCGGTTCCCCGACGGGTAGTACTTCGCCGGCTCGGTCGAGTCACACGACGGAGCGGACGCCGTCAGGCAGACGTACGTGTTCGCCGGTGAGAGCAGCGGAATGCCGCCGTCGGGCGCCTGGTTCAGGACCGGGATCTCGATCGCGGCGCACCCGGAGTTGAACGTCCCGATCACACCGATGACCGCGTCGTTCCCGGCGTAGGCGTTCGCGTTGGCCGAGCACTTGCCCGAGTCCCACTTGCCGGCCTGCGCAGTTGAGTCGTCGCACGACTGGAAGCCGATGTTGTAGTCCCCTGCCTTCCAGTCCTGCTGCCCGAGCTGGTACCTGATCGCGGCCACGATCTGCTCGGTCTGGGTGCGCGACGAGCCCTGGAGTGGGAAGTCCGCCGCCAGGATGTAGTCCGGATCCCCGTCGCCCTTGTACTCGATCGCCGTGCACGACGACGATGGAAGCGCTTCCGGTGCGCCACCACCGCCCCCGCCGCAGCCCGCGGCGACGAGCGCCGACGCGGACACGAGCAGCCCTAGTGCTACGAGCACGCTCTTCTTTGCAGTCAACCTTTCCTCCTCACCTCGGATGACCGAATTTCCGCCGGTTCAGCCCGGCGTGGGGGCAAGTATCTGTACTCCGGCCGGTGGGCGCAACCGCCAACGTGTTATGCGCAGAGGGGCTATCCGGACTGCCCGCGCGCCGACGGCATCTGGGCTTCCGGCTGCCGGATCAGCTGATACGCAAAGGCCGCGGCGAGCGCGCCGAGCACGGGGCCGAGCACGTAGATCCAGAACTGCTGCCACTCACCGGCGACGAGCGCCGGGCCGAACGAGCGCGCCGGATTCAGCGAGGCGCCGGTCACGCCGCCTCCGAAGAGCGAGTCGAGCGCGACCGTGCCGCCGATCGCGATCGCGGCCGCAGCCCCGAAGGCTCGCGTATCGGTCGCCACGGCCATGATCACGAACATCAGGAACCCGGTCATCACCGCCTCGTAGACGAGCGCGGAGCCCGACCCGACGCTGGGGACGGTCGCGCCGAGCTCGGCCGGCGTCCCGTGCCAGACGACGCGCAGGAGCCCGGCCCCGACCACTGCCCCGACCAGCTGTGCCGGGACGTAGGCCCCAGCCTCGCGCCAGGGAAAATGCCGGCTCGCGCCAAAGGCGACGCTCACGGCGGGATTGATGTGCGCACCGGACAGGTGCCCGATGGCGTAGATCATCGCCATGATCACGAGCCCGAACGCGGCAGCGATCCCGGTCGCGCCAAGGGAGCCGCCGCGCTCCGAGTCCAGCACGATCGCGCCGCAGCCAGCGAACACGAGCGCGAA
>JBKPLV010000301.1:0-3372 GCA_046731795.1 Actinomycetota bacterium
GGCGGGCCGTCAGCCGGGACGCCCTCGGACAGCAGCACGCACCGGCAGTGGTCAAGCTCGGCCCGAACCGGACGATCGCGCAGGAGCGCGTGGCATTTGAGCAGATCGAGGACGTGCTAGGCAACAACGCCCCGCGTGTGCGGGGCTTCGTCGACCTCGCCAACCGCGCCGGCCTCAAGTACTCGTACGCGGCCATGGGCCAGGGCGGCGTGCGGACGCTGCAGTCGATGTTCGCAGCAGATATCCCTACCGCACAACTAGCCTCGGTCGTGCAGACCGCCTTCGACGAGATCCTCGGGCCGCTGTACGCGGCGGCCCGCTACGAGCGGCTGCCGCTCTTCTCCCACTACGAGTTCTCCGCCGATAAGACGCCGCGCGTGCGGGCAGCTGTCGCGGCCCTGGTGCCGGACGCGACCCGGACGGTGCTCGAGTTTCCCGGGGGACTCGAGCTGCCGAACGTCTGCGATTTCTACGACGAGTTCCTCACACGCACCCCTCTCCCCACGCAGGACTACCACTACGTGTCGTACGTGCACGGCGATCTCAACGCGGCCAACATCCTGGTCGACGCGCACGACAACGTGTGGGTCATCGACTTCTTCCACGCCGGTCGCGGGCACGTCCTCAAAGACCTGGCGAAGTTCGAGAACGACCTGCTCTATCTACTCACGCCCATCGATGACGAAGCCCAACTGCGGGAGGCGATCTCGATCACCCGCGCCCTCCGGGAGGTCGCCGATCTGCGCGCCCCGCTCGTCGACGTTCCCGATGACGTGCGCTCGCCGCACATGGTCCGAGCATGGGAGATTCTCCGAATCCTGCGGAGCACGATCAGCCAGGTCTGTCACGACGATCGCAACCCACTGCAGTACCACGTGGCCGGCCTGCGCTACGCCGTTCACACGCTCGGCTTTCCGGAGCCGTCGCGCCTGCAGAAGCAGTCGGCGCTCGTCGCCGCGTGCTCGCTCGCCGACCAGGTCGCTACCACCGTGGAGGCCAACCTGGTGCTGCGGGTCGACTGGGTCGAATCCCCGCACATCGCCCCCGGCCGCCTCGGGATGACGATCTGTCCCGGGCGGCGGGATCGCGATCGCAACCTCGAAGCGGACCTTGTTCGATTGCGCGCCGAGGGAGTAGATCGCCTGCTGTGCCTGTCCACCGATGCCGAGCTCGACTGGGCCGGGGTTCCCGACCTCGGCACCCGAGCCGAGGCGTTCGGGCTCAGCTACCGCTGGCTTCCCGTGCCCGACCAGGGAACGTGCTCGCTGAGCGAGGCCGTCGACCTCGTCCGGTGGTGTCGCGACGGGCTCGAGCGTGGCGAGTCGGTCGTCCTGACGTGCATGGGTGGGCTCGGCCGGAGCGGAATGATCGCCGCCTGCACGCTGGTCGACATCGGCGCCTCGCCAACGGCCGCGATCGCGTCGGTCCGGGCGGCGCGGGGAGTGCGCGCGCTCGAGACGTCTGGGCAGGAGGAGCTCGTCAGCAGGTTCGCCGCTAGCTGAGCGCGCCGCGCCCGCGAAACGACGCGGGCCTCTCTTCGCGAGCAAGCTCGGCGACACAGCTGCCGCGCGGGGGAAGGACCGCGCTCTCCACATCATCCGCTCCCCTTCTCTCCGCGCGGAGGCGTTCGGTGCTCAGAAAGCGTTGGCGGCCGACTTCCACTCCCGGAGGCGCTGCGCGATGAGCTGGGCCCGCTCCTCCTCGCTCCCGCCGTCCAGCACCTGGAGGTCTGACGGGTCGGCTCGAAAGTAGACGCCGGCGGTTCGGGCATTCAGCCCGGGGTCGCGATCCGACCGCGTGGTCCAGTACCCGGTGGCGCGGTCGGCGCTCTCCAAAGTGACCTCGCCGGTGCCCTCGAGCTGAGGGGCGTTCGGGTGCCGAGGGCGCTCGCCCTTCCAGAAGTAGAGGATGCCGGCCGGATCCCTGCGCTCTTTCGCGGCCTCGCTCCAGTAGCGGGCGGACAGGGTGCCGTCCTCCTGCCAGGCCCGGCCGTTCACGTTCAGGCCACCGTCGCGGTCTCGCGAGATGCGCAGGAGGCTCACGGCCGAGGGTTCGTCCTCGCTCCGCATGGTGAGCGAGAGCTGCCACCACAGCCCCTCGACCGGACCCCGGCGGCCCTCGGTCTCGATCGCCTTGCGGAGCTTCTGGTTGATCGCGCGAACCTCCGCCGGACTGGTAGCCGGGTCGTAGCGGACGGAGGTCAGCCCAAGCAGGTCGCTTGGCAGCTTCGAACCGTGGGCGTGGAGGATGAAGGTGCGCCGAATGCCGAGCGCGCCGCCGAACAGTCCTGCCTCGAACACGACGTTGTCGCGTGGCGACGCCTGTCCAGGCTGGGACGTTGCGGTCGTGGTCCAATCGTCTCGGGCGAACACGAAGGCGGCGAAATCGACCTCCTGAGAGAGCTCGACGAGCCGGTCCAGGGTGGACCGCCCCGGGTTGAACGTCGTCGTCCATGGCTCGACATCGGCGACGTCGGAGAGCCCCTTCTCGATCGCCCGGAGCAGCTTGGCCTGCTCGCCAGACGACCCGAGGAAAATGCGCGGTTTGTTCATGCGCGAATCACGATGACGGACCTGGCGCAAAACGCTACGCAACGGGCCACGCGCGTGCACCCTGAATCTACGCCACTCTGTGCCGCCGGAGCTCATCGTCGGAGAGCGAAGCGAGTCCGAACGCGGCTCGGTTTGGGTCAGCGCGTGGGCTCCTGGGTACACGAGCGATCACGCTAGCCGGCTCTTGCGCTCGCGCTTGTCCTGGGCTATATACAACCGTATGGTTGTAGATCAGGTCGACGTCGATCAGCTCTTCCACGCCCTCGCCGACGCCACGCGAAGGGACATCGTTCGGCGCACGCTGAGCGAGCAGTACTCGGTCTCGACCCTGGCCCGCGAGTACCCGATGAGCTTCGCCGCGGTGCAGAAGCACGTGGCCGTCCTGGAGCGCGCCGGACTCGTGACCAAGCAACGCCGGGGCCGGGAGCACCTAGTGGCGGGCAACCCCGCGTCGCTGCGTGCGGCCCACGACGCCTTGGACCGACTCGAACTGATCTGGCGTGACCGCCTCGCCCGTATGGACGACCTGCTCGCTTCTGATCCTTCTGCCTGAGGAGACGACATGCCCCTGACCAACGTCAGCAACGACCCGGCCGCGAAGACCGTCACGTTGACCGCCGAGTTCGACGCCCCGGTCGAACGTGCGTGGCAGCTCTACGCCGACCCCCGTCAGCTCGAGCGGTGGTGGAACCCGCCCGGCTACCCGCTCACCATCACCGATCACAACCTGTCCGTCGGCGGGATGGTGCGCGCTCACGTGACCACGCCGGACGGGCAGAAGGCCCACGCCTACTGGCGGATCACCGCCGTCGACGCGCCG
>JBKPLV010000302.1:0-2287 GCA_046731795.1 Actinomycetota bacterium
GGCTCGAACCATCCCGTGCTCGACCGGCGCACTGGGCGCGTGCTCGTGACGAGCCAGAACCACGGGTTCGCCGTCGAGGCCTCCGACGCCGCCGAGGCGACGCACCTGTCCCTGTACGACGACACGGTCGAAGGGTTCGACTTCCCGGAGCTGCGGGCCCGATCGGTGCAGTTCCACCCCGAGGCCGGACCGGGGCCGCACGACGCCTGGCCTATCCTCGAAGGCTTCGTCGAGGGGCTTCGCCGCTAGATGCCGCGGCGCACGGACATCGAGTCGATCTGCGTCATCGGCTCCGGCCCGATCGTCATCGGCCAGGCCTGCGAGTTCGACTATGCGGGGTGCCAGGCGCTCAAGGTGCTCCGCGAGGAGGGCTTCCGCACGATCGTCGTGAACTCGAACCCGGCGACGATCATGACCGACCCGGGGTTCGCCGACCGGACGTACATTGAACCCCTCGACCTGGAGAGCGTCGCCTCCGTCCTCGAACGCGAAAGGCCCGATGCGCTGCTCCCGACGCTGGGCGGCCAGACGGCCCTCAACCTCGCCGTCGAGCTCGCGGAGGCGGGCGTACTGGACGAGCTCGGCGTGGAGCTGATCGGCGCTCCGGTGGAGGTGATCCGCCGCGCCGAGGATCGCGAGCTCTTCCGCGAGGCCGTCCGCTCCTGCGGGCTCGAGGTGCCGGCCTCCGTCATCGTCACCGCTCTCGGCGAGCTCGAGCGGCTCCCCATTCCTGCCGTCGTGCGCCCTGCGTTCACGCTTGGCGGCCACGGTGGGGGCTTCGCCGAGGATCGAGGCGAGCTCGCCTATCACGTCGAGCGCGGCCTCTGGGAGTCGCCAATCGGCCAGGTGCTCGTCGAGGAGTCGGTCCGCGGCTGGGACGAGTTCGAGCTCGAGGTCATGCGCGACCGGGCGGACAACGTCGTGATCGTCTGCTCGATCGAGAACCTCGACCCGATGGGTGTGCACACGGGCGACTCGGTCACGGTCGCGCCGCAGATGACGCTCTCCGACGAGGCCTACCAGGAGCTCCGCGACGGTGCCGCGGCGATCATCCGCGCGGTCGGCGTCGAGACGGGCGGCTCCAACATCCAGTTCGCGCGGCACCGCGAGACGGGCGAGGTGCGCGTGATCGAGATGAACCCGCGCGTCTCGCGCTCGTCGGCGCTCGCCTCGAAGGCGACGGGCTACCCCATCGCGAAGGTCGCCGCCAAGCTCGCCGTCGGCTACACGCTCGACGAGATCCCCAACGATCTCACCAAGACGACGCCCGCGAGCTTCGAGCCCACGCTCGACTACGTCGTCGTCAAGTTCCCGCGCTTCGCCTTCGAGAAGTTTCCCGGTGCCGACCAGACGCTCGGCACGCAGATGAAGTCGGTGGGGGAGGCGATGGGCATCGGCCGCACGTTCTCGGAGGCCCTGCTGAAGGCGCATGGGTCGCGTGAGCTCGAGCGAGGCGCTCCGACCCCGTGGCCGAGCCTCGCCGACGACGATCTTCCGGACGGGCTCCACTCGTGGTTCCGCGCCGAGATCACGCGTGCCCGCGAGATCCTGGCGAGCGGCGACATCGCAGCCGCCAAGCGAGCTGGGTGGGGGGACGACACGCTGGGCGAGGTGCTCGGGCTTACCGGTGCAGAGGTGCGCCATCGCCGTCACGAGGAGGGCATCCGACCCGTCTTCCGCCGGGTCGACTCGTGCGCGGGCGAGGTCGAGGCCGCGTCGAACTACCTCTACTCGACCTGGGGCGAGGCGGACGAGGCGCTGCCAATGGGCAACAAGCCGCGCGTCGTCATCCTCGGTTCGGGGCCCAACCGGATCGGCCAGGGGATCGAGTTCGACTACTGCTGCGTGCACGCCGCGCAGACGTTCCGGGCTCTCGGCTACGAGGCCGTCATGGTCAACTGCAACCCGGAGACGGTCTCCACCGACTACGACATCTCGGACCGCCTGTACTTCGAGCCGCTCTCGCCGGAGGAGGTGCTCGCCGTCTGCGACCGCGAGCGGCCCGTCGGCGTCGTGACGCAGTTCGGCGGCCAGACCCCGCTGCGCCTCGCCCGCGCGATCGAGGAGGGCGGCTACCGGATCCTCGGGACGCCGCACGAGGCGATCGACCTCGCGGAGGATCGCGAGCGGTTCGGCCTGCTCGCCCAGGAGCTCGGCGTACGTTGTCCGCCCTGGGCGATCGCATCGGGCGTCGCGGAGGCGTTGACCGCCGCGGACGAGATCGGGTACCCGCTGCTCGTGCGGCCCTCGTACGTCCTCGGAGGACGGGCGATGCGCATCTGCTACG
>JBKPLV010000303.1:0-13316 GCA_046731795.1 Actinomycetota bacterium
GGGTAGGGGTTCACACCGCGTTCGTCTGGGTACGCCGCACGCATGGCGCTCGTGTACTTCAAGTCCGAAGACGACGGCGACGGCACCTACGAAGGTCAAATCGGGCACGCGTATCTTCACCCAGACGACGACGCCTCGGAAGACAAGGAACACGAGCTGGGCCTCATCACGCTGGAACGGGCCAGGCAGATCGCCGCCGAACACGGCGCCGACCTGGACATCGATGGTCCCACAGAGGAGGAATGGAACTCCTGAACTGGCATACCGTCGCGTCCACAGAGAGAGGGAGCGGGCCGTGGCCGTGCCCTGGACGTTTCTGCCGCTTCCGGCCAGGGTGCGGAGACGAGCGGCCAACCGCGACCCGTTCCCTCGTCCATCCTCGGTTGCGTGGCTGCCCGAAGGCGTGACGTCCAGAACTCCGTGCTTGCGGACAGCGCGGATTGAGCTTTCGTCGTCGTCGAAAGTCTCGGAGATTGTCCAGCGCGGCCGATTGAGGTTGATCCGACCGAGCTCCGCACGCCGCTCGCTGAAGGGCGTGTTCATGTCGAATCTCTCGATCGCGAGTACGTCGAAGACGACGGGCAATCGCCCAGGGCGAGACAGCATCGCGCCAGCCGCAGAGCTAGGAGCTACTGCACAGTTCAATCGCATCACGGTCGCCCAAATGCTCGATCGCAGGCAGTGGGTTGACTCAGACGAGGTGCCACGCACAATCAGATCAGGGGAGCACCTGGGGGACGAATCCCGTTAGCGCGGGCCGCGCAACTAGGAGCGCCGGGGCGAAGAGCCCGCGCTCCCCCACTTGTCGAGTCTCTCTGCTCGAGCCCTCTCACAATCTCGGTTGCGCGCTGCGGCGTACGGGGATCCCTCAACGTGGGGAGAGGGCACCGTTGGCGGTCTGGCCCGACCAGCGGCCCCCCTACCACTCGCTCTCACGATGACGCGGATCGCGCGCGGGTTCAAGATGACCGTTCGCGGCGTGTCGGGCGCCCTACCATTGCCACGCTGCCTCTCGACCCGCGGCCGTCCCCGTCGTATCCTTTGCTACATGCTGAGTGTTCGTCGACGGACGAACCGCGACAAGGCAACGGCGCGCACAGACGTGCCGCGGACTACGAACGAGGCGAACCGCGACCAAGGCCCTAACTCGGCCAACGTACTGGTCGTCGGCCCGCCTGGTTGCTGTGGCTGTGTGAGCACGTCCGTCCGTACACCGTCGCGGCGCAAGCGCTAGCGCGACTTCTGCCACCAGTACGCCGAACCTTCCACGGGACTTTCCACCGCATGACCCGATCAGAGGGCATCGAGCGTCACCCAACATGGCTTACTAGGGCCAACCGACCCGAGCCGACCCCCACGCAGCGCACTGGACGGTTACTGGTCCGAGTCCGGTCCGGGGAGCTGCGAAGCCCTGGTACGGCGAGTCGGATGCGACCGTCGAGCGTGGTAGGGGCGACGCGGTTCCTCAGGTCTCTCGAGCATGCCGTAGCTCGAAGGAGTACGCTCCTTGGGACACTGCTCTCTCCTCTCGCCACTGCGCTCTCGATGGGTTGGCCAGGTCTGAGCCTTATGCGGAGGGGAATGCGTGGAGACGTCATCGTCGGCAAGCGACCTCAGGAGCCAATCCGTCGCCATCTCGAACGGGATCGGCGCCATGCACCGCGAGCACTACGGACGCGGAGCCGATCGCATCCGAACGACGATCCACAGCGAGTTTGCGATCACGGTCCTCGAAGATTGCTTCACCACGGTCGAGAAGAAGATGGTCTCCGAGGGCGCCTTCACGAAGGTACGCGAGACGCGCACGATGTTCCAGGACTGGATGAGGCCGAGATTCGTGGAGATCGTCGAGGAGGTGACCGGCAGGACCGTTCGGGCGTTCTTCTCACAAGTCGGACACGATCCGGACATGGCGGTCGAGGTGTTCCTCTTCGATGTGCCAGCACCGTCAACCGACGGCAGGCCGGAGGTTACGACACCGCCTTCAGAGGGGTAGAATCCATGCGGCGCGTTGATCACAGTTGGTCAGGGCGTCGATGAGGTGGAGGCGCGCGTCGTGGCTCTGAGGCTCTGTTCGGGTCTCGCGCCAGACGCCGGTCAATCGAGTCGGGCAATCGATTCTCCGGTTCCGAAAGGAGCGGGCGATGGTGGCAACTCCAGAAGACGTCACGGTGGACTCTCCAAGGCCGGGCGTCGTGGTCGTATCGTTCACCGGCGAGCACGACCTTGCGACGAGCGAGCCCGTCTCCGAGGCTCTCGAGACGCTCGTCGCCGAGAACGAGCTCGTCGTCGCTGACTTCTCGGGCGCGCAGTTCGTCGATTCGTCCCTCCTGAGCGTCCTGCTCGCGACCGAGCAGCTCGCACGCGAGCGCGGTACGACCTTTCGGATTCAGCTCGGCACAGAGGCAATCGTCGAGCGTGCTTTCGAGATCAGCGGCATCTTGCAGGCGATCAGCTGGACTTCGTCTCGAGAGGAGGCCCTGAGTGGAACTCGATCGGCGGCGTGACGAGTCTCCTCGAGGAGCGCTGAAGACGCGGGCTGAGAAGTCGCTCCGCGACACGTTCGAGCTCGACCGTGTGGCGTGGAATCTTCCTCGCCCTCTCGAGCGGCCTCAGAGACAGTCCTCCATTCGGCGCGAAACTGAGGACCAGGACGAGGCTGGGCCTGAAGCCGCATAGCGAGGGACAGCAGTCCGACGCCTTCGCAGGTTGAAGCCCTGCCCTCCCTCGACCGAGTGATTCTCGGCGCGGCGGCGCAAGTTCGCACCGCGCGGCGCGTCTTCCATCCTGCGGGGCAGCGTCCAGGTGCTTGGCGGCAACGTGAACGTCTGCCCCGCTTTCGTTGCGGTCGTCTCTACGGCGTCATCCGGATTGCGACGTCGTACTTGGAGACGGACGTCCGCGTGCCGGGTGTGTCGCCGGTGGGCATCGCGTCGAGTACCGCGTCGCCCGCCGCATAGTCCTCTTCGTTGTCGAAGAAGACGATCGCGATCGACTTCTGCGCGTCCGCGTCGTGGAGGACCATCATCTCCGACGCGTTGAGGCCCTCCGGGCGGTCGCCCTCGTTCATCCGCTGTCGGAGCTCATCGATGCGCTCACGGCCGACTCCCTCGAACGTCACCACTCGTGCAATCGCCATCGCGACCTCCTGTCGAGTTGGGCCGAGCATACGACGCTCGCGTCACCAGCGTGGGCGCCGCGACGCGGCTGCGAGAATCGGCGCGCATGACCGGCATCGTCACCGCCACCGCGAACCAACTCCGCGTTGCGAAACGTCTCGTCCCGAGGCGCGGAGCGAGCTTCGCGGAGCGCTTCGGCCGTCTGGACGACCGGCTCGTCTTCGTGATCGGCTCTCCCCGCTCGGGCACGACCTTCCTCGCAGCAGCCATCGGCTCCCTTCCCGGCTTCGTCGACCTCGGCGAGCTCGCGCCGGTGAAAGCTTCGGTTGCGGAGCTTGCGCAGCTGCCGCCCGCCGAGGCGGCGCGGCGCCTGCGCCGGATCCTGGCTCTCGCCCGTCGCATCGGGCTCGTGGGGTCGGTGCGCGCGGTCGAGCAGACGCCGGAGCTCGCACATCTCGCCTCGGTGCTCCCGCTGGCCTTCCCGGACGCCGTGGTCGTCCACATCGTCCGGGACGGACGCGATGTCGCCTGCTCGCTGCTCGAGAAGCCCTGGCTCAAGCGCGTGCAGCCGAGCTCCGACGACGCCGGGCTGCCCTACGGGTCGTACTCTCGCTTCTGGGTCGAGCCCGAGCGACGCGCCGAGTTCGAGACGGCGAGCGACGCCCGCCGTGCCGCCTGGGTCTGGCGGAGGTACGTGACTGCGGCCCGTGCGGCGACGACTGGCGTGGAGGTGCGGTACGAGGCGATGACCTCCGATCCGGCCGGGGTGGCCGCGACGATCGGGGAGCGACTGGGGATGGCACCCGGGCCTTTGGCGTCGGCCCTGGCGAAGGCGCACGGCGCGTCGGTCGGCCGCTACCGACGCGATCTCACGCCCGAGCAGCTGGCGGACGTCGAGGACGAGGCGGGCGATCTCCTCCGCGAGCTCGGCTACCTGACTACGTGAGCTCGGCCAGAGCCTGACGCACCTTGGCCAGATGCGCTTGGAGCTCCGTCGTCCGAGCGAGATCGGCGCCCGAGAGCTCCCGCTTCAGCGTCCGTTCGCGTAGCCGCAGAAGCAGCTCCTGTCCTGTCCGCTCGTCGATTCCCTCGCGGGCGGCGCGGGCGTCCAGCTCGGCGCGAAGCGCGGTGAGCTCGGGGTCGTCGCGGCCCGTGACGAGCACATCCCGGAAGCGGCGGTTGAGCTCGGAGTCGAAGTGATCGGCGTCCAGCTCGGCGAGCCCTCGCACCAGAGCTGGATGGGCGACGCAGGCTGCGAGCACTTCACGCTCGAGACGGTCTCCCGCTTCGAGGAGGCGCGGGGGCTCAGCGGCGGCTCTGCCGGGCACGGCGGCTCCACGTGCCGGCGCGAGGCCGGCGAGGGTGTCGCGGGGGAGGTCGAGGCGGTCGGCGAGCAGCCGCAGCGCCTCCTGCCGCTCCGGCGAGTCCTCCGCTCTTGCAAGGACCTCGCGGGCGCGCACGAACCCCTCCTGCCGATCCGCCGCGCGCTCGATCTCGAGCCGGACGCGATACACGAGGTAGCTCTCGGCGCCCTGCAGCCGCTCCGCGAATCCGTCGGGCGCGTCCGCCGGGTCCTGGCCCGGCGGGAGGGTCACGATCTTCACGTCGAAGCCCTGCCCGGCCGCCAGCTCCATCCCGCGGAGCGTCGCCTCCTGCCCCGCCGCGTCCGCGTCGAAGCAGAGGTAGAGCCGCTTCGTCAGCCGCCCGAGCTCGCGGAGGTGTCGCTCGGTCAGCGCCGTCCCCATGGACGCCACCACCGGCTCGAACCCGGCCTGCCGGAGGGCGATCACGTCGGTGTTGCCCTCGACGACCGCGGCGAAGTCCTGCTTGCCGATCGCCTGCTTGGCGAGGTGCAGCCCGTACAGGATCGCGCTCTTGTGGAAGAGATCGCCCTCGGGTGAGTTCACGTACTTCCCGTGGAGCGGGTCGTCTTCGCGCAGCTTGCGGGCCTGGAAGCCGACGATGCGACCGCGGGAATCCGCAAGCGGGAACATGAGCCGCCGCGGGAAGTAGTCCGTTCCCCGCGTCGTGACCAGGCCCGCGGACTTCAGCTCGTCGAGGCTGAATCCTCGCTCGCGCGCCTTGTCCGCAAGGCCGCGGCCCGGAGAGAGCCCGAGCCGGAACTCCTTCGCGATCTCCTCGCCGAGACCGCGGCCCGCGAGGTACTCACGGACCGGCGCGCCCGCGTCGCCGTCCCACAGGAGCCGCTCGAAGTAGGCCGTGGTCTGCTCGAGCACGGCGTGCAGGCGCTCGCGCCGTCGCCGTTCCGCCTCGATCCGCGGCGACGCCTCCTCGACCTCGATCGGGACACGAAAGCGCTCGGCGAGCCACTCGACCGCGCCGACGAAGTCGAGGCCCTCCGTCTCCCGAACGAACGAGATGACGTCGCCACCTTTCCCGCAGCCGAAGCAGTAGTACAGCTTCTCCACGGGGTTGACCGAGAAGGACGGCGTCTTCTCCTCGTGGAACGGGCAGCGGCCGGTGAAGCGCGACCCGGACGCCCGGCGCAGCGGCGTGCGCGCGGAGACGACCTCGACGATGTCGGCCGCGGCGACGACGTCGCGCACCGAGGAGTCCTTGATCCTCGCCACCGGATGAGACTACTGCGCGCCCACGCCGTAGGCTCTCACGCATGGCGGGGGAAAGCCGACGCCGCGAACGCAAGGTCGTCACCGTCGTCTTCTGCGATCTCGTGGGCTTCACGTCGCGCGCGGAGTCGATGGACCCCGAGGACGTCGAGGCGCTCCTTCGCCCGTACCACGAGCGTGTTCGGATGGAGCTCGAGCGCTACGGCGGGACCGTCGAGAAGTTCATCGGCGACGCGGTCATGGCCTTGTTCGGCGCACCGACCGCGCACGAGGACGATCCCGAGCGAGCGGTACGCGCCGCGCTCGCGATCCGCGACTTCGCACTCGAGGAAGATCTCGAGCTCAGGGTCGGCGTCACGACCGGGGAGGCGCTCGTCTCGCTCGACGCGCGACCCGACGCAGGGGAAGGCATGGCGTCCGGCGACGTCGTGAACACCGCCGCCCGCCTCCAGTCGGCCGCGCCCGTGAACGGCGTGATCGTCGACGAGACGACGTATCGATCCACGCGCGTCGCCGTCGAGTACGACGAGGCGCCGCCTGTCGAGGCCAAGGGCAAGTCGACGCCGATCACCGTCTGGCTTGCGGCTGCGGCCCGCTCGCGCTTCGGCGTGGATGTCGTGCACGAGGCTCGTTCCGAGCTCGTCGGCCGCGAGCGAGAGCTCGAAGTGGTCCGCCACTCCTTCGACCGCGCACGACACGCGCGTGCGCCACAGCTGCTGACGCTCGTCGGCGTTCCGGGCATCGGGAAGAGCCGCCTCGTGTACGAGCTCCAGCGGATCGTCGATGCCGACCCCGAGATCATCACGTGGCGCCAAGGCCGCTGCCTCGCCTACGGCGACGGCGTCACACTGTGGGCACTCGCGGAGATCTTCAAGGCACAGGCCGGCATCTCCGAGCAAGACGCCCCCGAGGAGGTCGCGGAGAAGCTCCGTCGCGCGACCGCCGACGTTCTGCCCGAGCACGATGCAGCCTGGGTCGAGTCGCACCTCCTCGCGCTCGTCGGGCTGTCGACGGAGGCCGAGCTCGGTGGCAATCGGCGCAACGAGGCGTTCTCCGCGTGGCGACGTTTCCTCGAAGGGCTCGCCGAGCAGCGGCCGCTCGTCCTCGTCTTCGAGGACCTCCACTGGGCGGACGAGAGTCTGCTCGACTTCGTCGACGAGCTCGTCGACTGGTTGACCGACGTCCCGCTACTCGTGGTCGCCACCGCGCGGCCGGAGCTCCTCGAACGGCGGCCGGGCTGGGGCGGCGGCAAGCTCAACGCCACGACACTCGCGCTCGCCCCGCTCAGCGACGAGCAGACGGCAGGACTTCTGAGCGCGCTCCTGGGTCGGTCGGTGCTGGCGGCCGAGTCCCAACACGCGTTGCTCGAGCGCACGGGCGGCAACCCCCTCTACGCCGAGCAGTTCGCAGAGCTGTACGCGGAGCGCGGCTCGGCGGACGAGCTTCCGCTGCCCGAGACGCTCCAGGGCATCATCGCCGCGCGACTCGACGGTCTCAGCCCAGACGAGAAGAGCTTCATGCTCGACGGCGCCGTCGTGGGCAAGGTGTTCTGGACCGGAGCGCTCGGCCGAAGCGGAGACGAAGCGACCTCGACGTTCCACTCCCTCGAACGAAAGGGCTTCGTCCGGCGGCAACGGCGGTCCTCGGTCGAAGGCGAGGTGGAGCTCGCGTTCGCCCACGCGCTCGTGCGCGACGTCGCCTACGGCCAGATTCCCCGGGCGGACCGTGCGGCCAAGCACCGCCGAGTGGCCGAATGGATCGAGTCCCTCGGACGTCCGGAGGACCACGCCGAGATGCTCGCCTACCACTGGAGCTCGGCGCTCCGGCTCGTGCAGGCATCCGGTGGGGACGACTCGCAGCTCGGCGACGCGGCGCGGCTCGCCCTCCGACGGGCCGGCGATCGGGCATTCGCGTTGAACAGCTTCGCCGTGGCCGCGGCGCAGTACGAGGACGCGCTCGAGCTCTGGCCGAACGACGACGGGGATCGTGCCGACCTCCTCTTCCGCTACGCCCGCGCACTGCACTACGCCTACGACGTGGACCGGCAGGAGGCTGCTCTGGAACGCGCCCGGGATGCCTTGATCGCCGCCGGCGACAGCGATCGGGCATCGGAGACCGAGATCTTGCTGGCACGGATGTTCTGGGACCGCGGCCAGACGGATCTCGCGGACGAGCACGTGGCGCGCGCCCGCACCCTCGCGGGGGACACCATCTCCCCGTCGGCCGCGCGTGTGCTCACGATGGCCGCTCGGTTCCTCGAAATCGCCGGAGGGAAAGCGGACGCACGAAGTGCCGCGGAATCCGCGCTTGCGATGAGCGAAGCGCTGGGTCTCGACGAGCTGAGGGCGCATGCCCTCACGACCGTGGGGATGGCGAAGAACAGCGTGAGCGACGGCTCGGGCACGGCCGACATGGAGCGCGCGCTCGAGATCGCGCTCGCAATCGACTCACCCGTCGCCGCAACGACAGTGAACAACATGGCCGTGCAGGCGGTCATAGACGGCGACATAGCCCGCGCCGACGAGCTCAATCTCGAGTCGGCCCGGCTCAGCGAGCGCCTTGGCGACCGTTCGAGCCTACGGTTCGTACGAACGAACATCGCGTGGAGCGCGTACATGTGCGGGCGCTGGGACGAGTCCCTGGCCGAGGTGAACGCCTTCATCGCCGAATGCGAGGCCGGCTCTCCGCACACGAACGAGGCCATGGCCCGAATGGTGCGTGGCTCGATTCGCGAAGCACGCGGCGACGCGGCGGGCGCGCTCGCCGACCATCGGCGGGCGGTCGAGCTCGCGAGGAGCGGTGACTGGGTCGTCCGCGTCGGAGCGTCCTGTCTGTTGGCGGCGACGTACTTCCGGCGCGGCGAGCTCGAGGCTGCGTCGAGCCTCGTCCGCGAGGTCGCTCCCGTCATCGGCGAGTTCGGGATGCATGGGGCGCTGACCAACATCGCGCACCTCGTCGAGCCAAAAGACGCCGCGGAGTTGCGATCGGCCGTCGAGCAGACGTCTGCGGACGTCGGACGACGTTGGCGTAGTGCGGTCATCCTGGAGCTCGACGGCGATCTCCTCGGCGCCGCCGACCAGCTCGCGGAGATGGGCGTCCTGCCGGTCGAGGCTGAGCTGCGGCTCTACGCGGGTGAGCACCTGCTGGCCGACGGAGACATGTCCGGAGAGACCGAGCTTGCAAGGGCGCTCGCATTCTTCCGATCCGTCGATGCGTCGTACTTCGCCGAGCACGTCGAGGCGCTCCTCGCCGAGGCTCAGAGAGACTCGGCGTAGGCGAGCGCGAAGCGGTCGGTCATTCCCGCGATGTAGTCGACTACTTCGTCGACCGGCTCGCCTCGCTCGACGAGCGACCCGAAGATCATCGTGACGACCTGGTGCGCCTTCTCGTGCTCCGGTGCCGCCTGCGGACCGAGGTACACATGCTCGAACATGAACGCGCGAAGCGAGAGCATCGCCTCTCCCACCTCGGCCGACTGGCGAATGTCGTCGACGCCTTCTGACGAATCGACGATGTCGTGCACGAGCGTGTCGATGCGCGCCGATCCCGTCGCGCCGAGGATCGCGATCTCCTCGCGAGGGAGGTCAGCCTCGGCGAGAAGCCCGTAGCGGACGGCGTCGTCGATGTCGTGGTTGATGTAGGCGACGCGGTCGACGAGCCGCACGATCTTCCCCTCGAGCGACTCCGGCTCCCGCTCGCCGGTGTGCGTAAGGATCCCGTCGCAGACCTCGTACGTGAGGTTGAGCGACTGCGCGATTCGCAGGGACTGCTCGTTGTGCCGGAAGCGGCGCCCGAACCGTTCGCGCACGGCATCGTCCAGCGCGTCCTCACCGGCATGTCCGAACGGCGTGTGACCCATGTCGTGCCCGAGCCCGATCGCCTCCGTGAGATCCTCGTTCAGCCGCAGTGCCCGCGCGACGACGCGCGAGATCGCCGTGGTCTCGAGCGTGTGGGTCATGCGCGTTCGGTAGTGATCGCCGTCCGGGTCGATGAAGACCTGCGTCTTCCCCTTGAGCCGACGGAAGGGCTTCGAGTGGACGATCCGGTCACGATCGCGCTGGAACTCGGTGCGCACTCCGCAGGGCTCCTCGGGCCGTTCCCGCCCCCGCGTCGCGAGCGAGCGGACAGCGTGCGGCGACAGGCCCTCCTCGAGCGCGGCTACCCGTGCCTCGAATGCGGTCATCAAACGATGATCGGCACGGTGCCGCCGTCGGCACTCCACGCTGCGCCGGTCACGTACGAGGCCCGCTCCGAACAGAGAAAGACGATCACCGAGGCGACCTCGTCGGGCTCGGCGAGCCGACCGAGCGGCCGTCCGGCCGCGACCTTCGCAAGCACGTCGTCCCGCTCACCTTGCTGATCAGCGAGCCCGCCGTCGCCGAGCCAGATGTCAGTCGCGGTCGGGCCGGGGGTTACCGCATTGCTGCGGATGCCCTCCTTCGCATAGAGATCCGAGATCAATCGCGAGAGCGACAGCACCGCGGCCTTCGTCACCGAGTAGTGCGGCATGGTCGTGGACGGCCGCTTTCCGGCGGAGGACGAGACGTTCACGATCGCGCCTCCTGCGGCACGGAGATGCGGTAGCGCGGCACGGGTCGCCCGCACGAAGCTCATGACGTTGAGCTGCCAGTAGATCTCCCACTCGTCGTCCTCCACGTCCTCGAAGCGCGCGATGCGTGCGACGCCGACGTTGTTCACGAGGACGTCCAACCCGCCGAGCGCGGTGACCGTCTCCGCGACGGCCCGCTCGGGCTCACCGGCACGGGAGAGGTCAGCGGCGACGTGTGCTTCCTCCCCGATACCGGGCGCCTCGGTCCGGCCGCAGGTGACGACACGAGAGCGCTCCCCGACGAGCCGGCGAGCGACCTCGAGGCCGATCCCACCAGTCGAGCCCGTGACCAGGCAGCGCTTGCCTTCGAGCCCGAGATCCACGCGCCTAGGCTATCCCGCATGCCGACGACGCTCGTCCTCGTTCGCCACGGCGAGACCGACTGGAACCGCGAGCACCGCTTCCAGGGACATGCCGACACTCCGCTCAACGACGCAGGCAGAGCGGGCGCCCGCGCCCTGGCGGTCGAGCTCGCGGCGGAGCCGGTACGCGCGCTCTACTCGAGCCCGCTGCAGCGGGCGCTCGAGACCGCCCGCATCGTCGGGGAGGCGCTGGGCATCGACGTCGTCGTCGACGAACGCCTGCGCGAGATCGACGTCGGATCGTGGCAGGGACTGACTCGCGACGAGGTCGAGGCGCGGTTCCCCGACGGGTATCGACGCTGGCTCGGCGGCAACGGAGGCTGGGACGACGGCGAGACCGATGACGAGCTCGCTCGGCGAGTCCTCAGCGCGCTGGCCGACATAGCCGGTCGGCACGACGGTCTGGTCGTGACCGTGACGCACGGCGGACCGATCCGGGCGGCGCTTCACAGTTCTGGCATCCGCGCCGAGGGACGCTCGATCGGCAACTGCGCGGTCGTCCGGCTCGCGGTCCGGGGCGGCAAACTCGAGCGAGTAGACTGACCGGCTCGTGGAGGACTACACAGGCAAGTACAAGGGCGAGCAGGTGGAGGTCGCGCTCTTCGGCGGTGAGTACCAGGAAGGGGTGCTCACGGCGTACTGCTCGTTCGAGGACGTCCCGCACGTCGAGCTCAACGGGCACATCCTCATCCCGTTGCAGAACGTCGCGTCGATCCACTGCTCGAGTCGCTGCGACGCCCCCGAGCCCGACTGGCCGCCCCGCGGCTTCATCGAGGACGACACCGGGGAGCCCTAAGCCGTGGCGCGAGCCGTCGCGCTCAATCTGGCGAAGGCCGGCGCTCTCGTCCTCCTGCTCGCCGCTGCCTTCGGCGGCGTCGGCTGGCTCATCGGGGGAGCGACGACCGCGGCGCTTTTCGCCTTCTGCTCGCTCCTCGCCTCGACCGCGGTCTACCGCTTTGGGGATCGCGCGCTGCTCGGGATGCTCGGCGCCCGGCCGTTCGCGCTCGCCGAGGATCCCGTGTTGCGCTCAGCGGCGGACACGGTCGCAGCGAAGCTTCACGTTCGCCCCCCAGGCCTCTTCCTGATCGACGACCCGTTCCCGCGGCTGTTCTCGGTAGGCCGCGGACCGATGAGCTCGACCGTGGCCATCTCGACGGGCGCGCTCGTGGCCCTCCGGCGGGAGGAGCTCGAGGCAGCACTTGCGCACGAGCTCGCGCACGTCCGCCGTCGGGACGTCCTCGTCCAGACGTTCGTCGTCCTCTTCGCGACGACCCTCGTGGAGCTGAGCCGCGTGGGCGGCTGGTTCTCGCGCGCACTCCTGTACGTGTTCGCGCCGATCGGAGCCGCCTTCGTCCACGTGCTCCTCTCTCCGGCCCGCGAGCTACGAGCCGACGTGCTGGCCGTCAGCGCGACCGGCGGCGCGCACGATCTCGCGGATGCGCTGCTCCGGCTCGACCGCGCCGCCGAGCTCGTCGAGTTCGAAGCCTCGCCCGCGACCGAGCCGCTCTACCCGGTCGATCCGTTCGAATCGGAGGGCATCGCGCGCATGTTCAAGACGCACCCGCCGCTCGACTCTCGCGTGCGTCGCCTGCGCGAGCTTGGCGCCGGCTCGAACGGACGCGTGCCCCCGTCACTCACGAAGCTCGCCGGGTAGGAGCGAGAACATGACCGAGTCGCGTACGCGCCCGTCCGGGTGGCGCAGATGTGCGCGCAGCACGCCCTCGCGCTGGAACCCGACCTTTTCGGCGACGCGCTGGGAGGCGAGGTTGTCGGGATCGGTGATGAGCTCGAGCCGCTGAAGCCCGAGTTCCTCGAGCCCATGCCGCGAGAGCAGACGAAGCGCTCGCGTGCACGTGCCTCGACCACGCGCGCTCGCCGCGACCCAGTAGCCGACGTGACCGCGGTAGTTGTGCGAGTTGACGCCCATTCCGATCCCGCCCACGATCTCCCTGTCGATCGTGATCGCGAGGCGGGATTCAGCCGGCGCGACGTTGCCGTCCAAGAACTCGCGAGCGTCGTCTTCGGTGTACGGATGCGGGATCAGCGGGATCCAGTACGAGATTTCCGGATCGTTGATCGCAGCGACGAGCGCCGGAACGTCGTCGTCCGTCCACGGCCGTAGCAGCAACTCGCCGTCGCGCAGCTCCATTCGAGGCAGTCTAGGACTGTGCGCGCGGCACGAAGGACGCAGCGAGCGTCTGTGGCTTGTCCGCACGATCGAGATCCCCACTCGGGGATCTCGATCGTGTGCAAAGAATGGGCGGCGTCCTACTCTCCCGGGGGCTTGCGCCCCGAGTACCATCGGCGCTGGCGGGCTTAACTTCTCTGTTCGGAATGGGAAGAGGTGTATCCCCGCCGCTATGACCGCCCAAATTGTCGAAGCGCCGGCTGCGGTGAGTCACCGCGCACGCGCGACCTTCAAAACTCCATAGCAGCAGTCGTCTGTGTTCAAAATCAAGACCTCGGGCAATTAGTACGGCTCCGCTGAGCGCATTGCTGCGCGTACACGTGCCGCCTATCGACGTGGTCGTCTACCACGGCCCTTACTCCCTCGAGGGGATGGGAGGTCTCATCTTGAGGTGGGCTTCCCGCTTAGATGCTTTCAGCGGTTATCCCATCCAGGCGTGGCTAAGCAGCG
>JBKPLV010000304.1:0-5929 GCA_046731795.1 Actinomycetota bacterium
CGCGCGTCGGCGTCGTGATCCTGCCCGACGTCCGCGGCCTCTACCGCTTCTACGAGGAGCTCGCGCTGCGCTTCGCCGAGCGCGGCTACCCGGCCATCGCGTTCGACTTCTTCGGGCGAACCGCCGGTGTCGCGAAGCGGGGCGACGACTTCGAGTACATGCCGCACGTCCAGCAGACGACGCCGGCACAGGTTCAGATGGACGTCGCCGCGTGCGTCGCGCGCCTTCGTGAAGCCGGCTGCGACACTCTCTTCACGGTCGGATTCTGCTGGGGTGGGCGCAACTCCTGGCTGTCGGCCGCCTCAGGGCACGGCCTGGCCGGCGCGATCGGCTTCTACGGGCGGCCGGGTCCGGGAAGCGACGGCTCGCCCGGGCCGGCCCAGCGTGCAGCGGCGATGGCCTGCCCGATCCTCGGCCTGCAGGGAGGTGCCGACCAGAACATCACGGCAGAGGACAACGCGGGCTTCGACGCAGCACTGACCGCGGCAGGCGTGGAACACGAGATCGTCACGTATCCCGGCGCCCCCCACAGCTTCTTCGACCGCAAGCAGGAGGACTTTGCGGCTGACTCGGAGGACGCCTGGAACCGCGTCCTCGCTTTCATCGAGCGCTATTCCTGAGGCCCGTCGGCGGCGGTGCGCAACCCGAGCTCGGGAGCGATCGGCTGCATTGCGGCGACGACGTTCGTGATGTGCTCGTCCAGCTCCAGCCCGAGGAGCTCGGCCCCCGCATACACCTCGTCGCGGTGCACCCCGGCCGCGAACGACGGCTGCTTCAGCTTCTTCTTGACGGACTTGGGCTCGAGACCATCGAGACCCGTCGGCCGCACGAGCCCGCACGCGTGCACGAAGCCCGAGAGCTCGTCGCATGCGAAGAGCACCTTCTTCAGCTGTGTGTCGCGCGGTAGCTCGAGGTGGTCGGCGTGCGAGAGAACCGCGTCGATGAGCTCCTCGGGGTAGCCCTCGTCGCGAAGGATCGGGGCGCCGTCCTGGGGGTGCTTGTCCAGCGTCGGGTGGATCTCGTAGTCGAAGTCGTGGAGGAGTGCGGTCGCGCGCCAGAACTCCTCGTCCTCGCCGTACAGGCGCGCGTAGTAGCCGACGGAGGCCTCGACCGCGAGCCCGTGGCGCAGGAGCGCTTCGCTCGTCGTGTAGCGCGTGAGCGTCTCCCACGCCTGCTCCCGGGTCGGCCGCATGGCGCAGTACGATAGCCGCCGCCGTTGGACCCCCCGATGAGTCAGAAGACCGTCTCCGCGTACGGGACCTGGTCGTCACCGATCTCCGCGGAGATGGTGGCTCAGGCCGGCGTTCGCCTCTCTGCGCCCTGGATCGAGGGCGGCGTCGTGTGGTGGCTCGAGGGCCGCGCTGCGGAGGGTGGTCGCGTTGCCCTCGTCCGGCGTGACCCCGACGGCAGCCGCGAGGACGTGGTCCCGGAAGGCTTCAACGTGCGGACCTCGGTGCACGAATACGGCGGCGGTGCGTACTGCATCCACCGCGGCGTCGCGTACTGCTCGGACTTCGACGACCAGCGGCTCTACCGGGTCGAGCACGGCGCCGCACCGGCTCCGATCACGCCGGAGATCCCAGATCGTCGCCATCGCTACGCCGACGGTCGGGTCGCGAAAGACGAGCGCCTCTGGATCGGCGTCCGCGAGCGTCACGCGGAAAGCGGCCGCTCCGCCGACGTGGTGAACGAGCTCGTGGCGGTCCCGACGGATGGCTCAGAGGAGCCGCGCGTGATCGTCGGCGGCCGCGACTTCTACTCGAATCCAAGGCTTTCGCCCGACGGAAGCCGGTTGTGCTTCCTCGCGTGGAACCTGCCGTGGATGCCGTGGGACGGCTGCGAGCTGCACGTGGCCGACATCGCGGCCGACGGCACCGTCTCGAACGTCGAGCGCGTGGCCGGAGTGGACGGGACGGAGTCGATCTGGCAGCCGGAGTGGAGCCCGTCAGGGGATCTCGTCTTCGTGAGCGACCGCAGCGGCTGGTGGAACCTCGAGCGGATCCGTGGCGGCATGCGCGAGCCGCTCTATAGGGCGGCGGCGGAGTTCGGCTACCCGGCCTGGGTGTTCGGCATGCAGTCGTACGCGTTCCTCGACGACGGCCGGATCCTCTGCGGCTTCGAGGAGGACGGCTTCACGCGTTTTGGGCTCCTCGATCCGGACTCGCGAGCGCTCGACCAGCTCGACATCGGCCTCGATGCGTGGCGGTCGCCGTACCTGTGCGTCGACGGCCGCGACGCGATCGTGGCCGCAGCCTCCACGACCGAGCCGACCCAGGTGGCCCGCGTGGACGTGGCAACCGGCGAACGCGAGGTGCTCCGGCTGAGCCTCGACGTGGCGATCCCCCTCGAGCTCGTGTCGATTCCGCGGACGATCGAGTTCCCGACCGACGGCGGAGTGACGGCGTTCGCGACCTACTACCCGCCCACGAACCCCGAGTACGAGGCACCCGAGGGCGAGCTGCCGCCGCTCATCGTCGAGAGCCACGGCGGGCCGACCGATGCAGCGGTCGCGGCCTTCAGCCTTGGCGTGCAGTTCTGGACGAGCCGTGGGTTCGGGCTGGTCGACGTCGACTACGGCGGCTCGACGGGCTACGGGCGCGCCTACCGCGAGCGCCTGAACGGCCAGTGGGGCGTCGTGGACCTCAACGACTGCGTCAACGCCGCCCGCTACCTCGTCGAGCAGGGCGAGGCGGACCCCGAGCGGCTCCTCATCACCGGAGGCAGCGCGGGCGGGTATACGACCATCTGCGCGCTGACCTTTACCGACGTCTTCGCGGCGGGCACGACGTACTTCGGAGTGGCAGACCTCGAGCAGTTCGGCGCGGGGGAGACGCACAAGTTCGAGCTCAAGTACGAGCACACGCTCATCGGCCCCTATCCGGAGCGGGCCGATCTCTATCGGCAACGCAGCCCGATCCACTTCACGGATCGAATCACGACACCGATGCTCGTGCTCCAGGGCGCCGACGACAAGGTCGTCCCGCCGGCGCAGGCGGAGCTCATCGTCAGCGCATTGCGAGAGCGCGGAATCCCGCACGCCTACCTCCTGTACGAAGGCGAAGGGCACGGCTTCCGGAAGGCCGAGAACATCGTCGGCTCGCTCGAGGCCGAGCTCTCGTTCTACGCGCAGGTGCTCGGGTTCGAGCCCGCCGGATCGATCCCTAAGCTCGGAATCGACCACCTCGACGGCTAGGGGAGCACCGTGAAGACCGTCAGTAGCATTGCCCGCGCCATGCAGTCCTTCGTCATCGAAGGCGGCCGCCCCCTCTCCGGGACGGTGCGCGCATCAGGCAACAAGAACGGCGCGCTGCCGATCCTCGCGGCGTCGTTGCTGTCGACCGAAGAGGTTCGTCTCTCGAACGTGCCCCGCATCCGCGACGTCGAGACGATGGTCGAGCTGCTCGCGGACATCGGGGCGGACGTCGAATGGACGGGGCCGAACGAGGTCCGAGTCGATGCGAGCGGCGTGGGGAGCACCGACCTCGATGCCGAGCTCGCGCGCGAGATCCGGGCGTCGTTCCTCCTTGCCGGCCCGCTCCTCGCGCGCTTCGGGCGGGTCACGGTGCCGCCTCCGGGCGGAGACGTGATCGGACGGCGACGTCTCGACACGCACGTGCACGCGTTCGCGGCGCTGGGCGCCGACGTCCACATCGACGGCGTCTACGAGCTCACCGCCGACGCGCTGCGCGGGACGCGCATGTACCTCGACGAGGCGTCCGTCATGGGCACCGAGAACGCGATCATGGCGGCCGTTCTCGCCGAGGGCGAGACGATTCTCGGCAACGCCGCCTGCGAGCCGCACATCCAGGATCTCTGCCGCTTCCTCGTCGGCCTGGGCGCGTCGATCGACGGAATCGGCTCGAACGTGCTGCACATCCACGGCACGCCCGAGCTCGGCGGCTGCGACTACGCCGTCGGCCCCGACCACATCGAGGTTGCGAGCTTCCTTGGGCTCGCGGCCGCAACGGGCGGGGACGTCGTCGTGACGGGCATCGAGCCGGACGACCTGATCTCGATCGTCCCGGCGTTTCGGAAGCTCGGGATCGAGATCGACGTCTCCGAGTCGACCGTCCGCTTGCACCCCGGTCAGCGACTCGTCATCGAGGACGACCTGGGTGGTCAGATCCCGAAGATCGACAGCGGCGTCTGGCCCGCCTTCCCCGCGGATCTCACCTCCATCGCGGTCGCTGTCGCGACGCAGGCGCACGGCACGATCCTCATCTTCGAGAAGATGTTCGAAAACCGCCTCGTGTTCGTCGACAAGCTCGTCTCGATGGGCGCACGCATCATCGTCTGCGACCCGCACCGCGTCGTCGTGACCGGCCCGGCCACGCTCTACGGCGAGCGGCTCGAGAGCCCCGACATCCGGGCCGGGATGGCCATGCTGATCGCCGCGTTGTGCGCCGAGGGGACCTCGACGATCGGGAACATCCGCCAGATCGACCGCGGGTACGAGCGGATCGACGAGCGCCTCCGCGATCTTGGGGCGGCGATCGAGCGCACCGAACTGTGACGACCGCCGGGGCCGCGCGGATCGACCTCGGCGGCGGCGAGACGCGCATCGCGACCGGCGTCGTCGTCCTCGACCACCTGCTCGAGGAGCTCGGCCGGGCCGGGCGCTTCGGCCTACAACTGGAGATCGCCCCGGACGATCCCGAGACGGAGGTAGGCCGCGCAGGCGAGGCGCTCGGCGCTGCGCTCACGCCGCTCCTCGAGGGCGACGTCGCCGGTCGCGGGTTCGCCTTTGCCTCCGCGGACGAGGCTCTCGCGGTCGTGGTCGTCGAGGCCTCCGGGCGGCCTCTCGTCGCCTCGAACGCCGACCTGAGCTCGACCCGTGCCGGCGGACTGCGGGCCGACCTCGCCGCGACCTTCCTCGACGACCTCGCGGACGCGGCCGGCCTCACCATCCACGTGCGGCTGCTCGAGGGCGAGGACTCGCAGCACGTGCTGTCAGCGATCTTCAAGGCGCTCGGGATCGCCCTGGCGCAGGCGACGAAAGGAGACTCGTAGTGGCCGAGAAGGTGGTCATCCGGACGGATCGGGCACCCGGCCCGTTCCAGGGCGCGCCCTACAACCAGGCGATCCTGGTCGGCGACCTCGTGTTCGTCGCGGGCCAGCTCGGGATCACCCTCGACACCGGCGAGCTCGCCGGCGCGGGCATCGCCGAGCAGACCGAGCAGATCATGGCGAACCTCGGCGCGATCCTCGAGGCCGCGGGAAGCGGCCTCGACAAGCTCGTCAAGACCACGGTCTTCCTCATGGATCTGGGCGACTTCGCCGGCATGAACGAGGTCTACGCGCGGCACGTCGGCGACCGCCCTCCGGCCCGCTCGACCGTGCAGATCTCGGCGCTTCCGTCAGGCGCGCTCGTCGAGATCGAGGCGATCGCACACGTCTGACCCTCGCTGACGGCCTCGCACGGCGAAAATGCCCCCATGCGAGCCGAGCAGGTCATCGCGACGCACGGGAACACCGACTTCGACGCGTTCGGAGCGATGCTCGCCGCGCGCCTGCTCTACCCGGACGCCGTCGTCGCCGTCGGCTCGCTCAACCGCAACGTCCGCGACTTCTACCGGTTGCACGCGGACGAGCTGGGCGCGGTTGCGGAGGTCGGTCGCCTCGAGCTCGACGCGATCCGTCGGCTGATCGTCGTCGAGGTGTCGGATGCGGCCCGGCTCGGCGAGCTGGAGAAGGTCGCGCGCGACCCGACGGTCGAGAAGGCGCTCTTCGACCACCACGGCGAGGAGGGCTTCCCGGACTGGCTCCCACCGGAGACGGCGGTTCTGTCCACCGACGGGGCGCTGACGACGACGCTCGTCGGGATCCTCGCCGAGCGCGAGCTGGCGCCGACCGCTCTGGAGGCGACGGCCTTCGCGCTCGGCATCCACGAGGACACCGGCTCGCTCACGTACCCGACAACGACACAGCG
>JBKPLV010000305.1:0-3232 GCA_046731795.1 Actinomycetota bacterium
GAAGGCTCACGGTTCTGCGCGAGATGGGCCTCGTCGCCCACGTCTTCGACGAGGACCAGCTGAACGCACTCCCCGGCGAGGTCGCGATCGGACACACGCGCTACTCCACGACCGGGGCCAACAAGTGGTCGAACGCGCAGCCGCACATCCGCCACGGCAGCGCGCGCACGATCGTCCTCGGCCACAACGGCAACCTCCTGAACGTCGAGGAGCTGCGTGACGAGTTGCTCGCCGACGCCGTCTCGCTCACGTCCGGGTCGGACACGGAGATCATCGCCGCGCTCGTCGGCCGCGACCCCGCGCCGCTCGTCGAGGCGGTGGCGAACACGATGCGGCGGCTCGAGGGCGCCTACTCCATCACCGCCATCGTCGACGACACGCTCGTCGCGTTCCGCGACCCGTTCGGCTTCCGGCCGCTCACGCTGGGCCAGCTCGGCGACGACTGGGCCGTGGCCTCGGAGACCTGCGCGCTCGACCTCATCGGCGCAGACGTCGTGCGTGACGTCCAGCCGGGCGAGGTCGTGTGGATCGACGCCGACGGTCTGCACGCGGCTCAGGCCGTGCCGGCCGGTCGCAATGCGCTCTGCATCTTCGAGCACGTGTACTTCGCGCGGCCCGACTCGAGCGTCGGTGGCGTCGAGGTGCACGGTGCGCGCGTGCGCATGGGTGAGCGGCTGGCCGAGGAGGCGCCGGCCAACGCGGATCTCGTCATCGGCGTCGCGGACGGAGGGACTCCTGCTGCGATCGGGTTCTCACGGGCGTCGGGCATCCCCTACGACGAGGGGCTCGTCAAGAACCGCTACGTGGCGCGCACCTTCATCCAGCCGGAGCAGGGCATGCGCGAGCAAGGGATCCGGATGAAGTTCAACCCGCTGGCGGCGGTCGAGGGCAAGCGTCTCGTCGTGGTCGACGACTCGATCGTGCGCGGGAACACGACCCGTCAGCTCGTGCAGATGCTCTTCGACGCGGGCGCCGCGGAGGTGCACATCCGCGTCTCGTCGCCGCCCGTCGTCTCGCCGTGCTTCTACGGGATCGACATGGCCGACGAGGACCAGCTCGCAGCGGCGCACCGATCGGTCGAGGAGATGCGCGAGCACATCGGCGCGACCTCGCTCCACTACCTCTCGGTCGAGGGGATGCAGCAGGCGACGCGGCTGCCGGAGGACTCCGTGTGCCGCGCGTGCTTCACGCGGCAGTACCCGACCAGGGTGCCGGCGAAGGTCGAGAAGCTGCGCTTCGAGCCCGCGCCTGCCTAGAGCCTGCGCGAGCCGTTGCAGACGTTCGTCTGCAAGACCTTCCTCACCGAGCCCTGTGCGAAGATGCGCCAGCGCTGTCCCTTGTGCACGACGAGGCTCACCGACGTGATGCTCCCGGTGCCCTTGGCGAAGACCCGGTTCCCGGTCTGGACGCGCAGCACCGTGGGACCGTGGCCCTTTCGGTAGCGGAGTACCTTGAATCGCTGCACCCCGGTGGCGGTCGGGCCCTCCAGCGCGACGCCGTCGAAGATGACGTCCGCACGTGCGCGTTGCTCGGCCGCCGTCTGCGCAATGCACGAGGCCCGTGCCGAGGTCGCGCCGACGAGCACGGCGGTTGCTGCGAGCGCGGCTGCGAATGCAAATCTCATACGGCCTGTACGCCGCTGCCTGCGCTCGGCGTCACGAAGAGATCCGATCACGTGAGCTCCTCCCAGCGCCGGTAGCGGACGGCCCGCCGCGCGGTGCGCTCGTCGATGCCGCTCTCGATGAGCTCCTGGCGCACGTCGCCCTCCTGCGCGAGCCGCAGGAAGAGCCACGCGAGGGCGACGATGGTGACGATCGAGCCCTCCAGCATCATGAGCGAGCCGGCGAGACTCTGGTCGGCGTCCGGCGAGAGGCCGAGGTACTCGTCGCCGGTGTCGTACACGTCGTAGAACGCGGCGCCGCCCCAGATGAAGACGTTTCCGACGATCGTCGCGACCAGGCGCACCCCGACCACGTAGCCGAGCTTCGCTCCGGTTCCGAACCACTCCGGTGCCGGGAGCGTCTCAAGCACGGGGAGCCAGAGCACGATCCCCGCGCTGAAGAACGCGACGTGCTCGACGGCGTGCACCGCGCTGTGTCGGACAGCCGCCTCGTAGAACACCGGGAGGTGCCAGACGACGAGGTTCGCCGTCCAGATCGGGAAGGCGACGAACGGATTGGCCAGCACGCGCAGCCGCATCACGCCTGGGAGCGCGAGGATCGGGCGCAGCAACGGCCCGGTGAGACCGGCGAGGAGGCAGAGCGGCGCGAGGTCGCCGATGAGCAGGTGCTGCGTCATGTGGAAGGAGAAGAGCTCCTCCTCGCCGATCGTCGCGACGGGTGACGCGACCGCGAGCAGGAGCAGGACGATGCCGAGCGTGAAGAGCGCAATGCGCCAGCCGGGAACGGGCTGTCCGCGACGGGCGAGCGTTCGGGCCCGCAGCACGTAGGCCACGGCGATGAGCGCGATGGGCGCGAGCTGCAAGGGCTCGAGCGTCCAGCTCGTCAGCAGGGACGGCTCGTCCACGTGCGTGACGATACGCTCGGCGCGTGGAGGCCGGCGAGCGGACATACGAGGCCGCGGGCGTCTCGATCGCGAAGGCCGACGCCGTCGTCGAGCGGCTGCGTGCGGCCGTCGAGTCGACCGGCGCCTCCGGGTTCGGGACGTTCGCGGGGCTCCATCCGCTCGACGACGAGCGCTTCCTCGCGGCATCGACGGACTCGGTCGGGACGAAGCTCATCCTCGCGCGGCAGCGCGGAGCTCTCCGCGCCTGCGGCGCCGACCTCGCCGCCCACTGCATCAACGACGTCGCGACCACGGGTGCCGACCCGCTCTTCTTCCTCGACTATGTGGCCGCGAACCGGATCGAGCTCGAGACCGTCGCCGAGCTCGTCGAGGCCGCGGCAGAGGTGTGCCGTGCGGCCGGCTGCGCGCTCGTCGGGGGCGAGACGGCGGAGCTCCCCGGGATCTACCGCGAGGACGAGCTCGATTTCGCCGGCACGTGCGTCGGGCTCGTGGCGCGCGGCTCGCTGATCGACGGGTCGAGCGTGGCCGAGGGGGACGTGATCGTCGGCCTGCCGTCGGCCGGCGTGCACGCGAACGGATTCACGCTCGTCCGCCGGGTGCTCGAGGTGGAGGACTACGCCGGTGACGACCTCCTCGCGCCGACGCGGCTCTACCTCGACGACGCGCGTCGTCTGCGCGAGCGCGCGCATGCGCTCGCGCACGTCAC
>JBKPLV010000306.1:0-6873 GCA_046731795.1 Actinomycetota bacterium
GGTGACTGCGCCCCAGCTGGAAGAGCTCGTACGTGTCGCTCATCGCGCTGCTGCCGAGCGCAGCGATCGCAGAGACACGAAGCCGCGCGCCCTCGCCCACACGGACAGTTCGCGGCGGGCGGCTCGCAGCACGCCGCGGAGCTCGGTGCGCGCGACGACTGCGGCCTGGGGTGCGACATCGGGCGGGCCATAGCGAGCGCGGTAGACCGCACGTGTGAACGGCCTGCAGTCGATCCCGAGCTCCATCCGCACCGCGCGCTGCAACTCGCGGAGCGTCGCGTTCGGCGCGACTGTCACGCCCTGATCGCGCAGGAAGCTCTCGAGCTCGCGGCGGCTCGCGCTCGCGATGCGCCGGGGATCGCTCGTGAGGTAACCCGAGCGGCGGAGGAGCGCCTTCCCGATCCCCACGACGACGATCCAGAGCGCCGCGAGCAGGAACGCGACGGCGACGAGCGCAGGGGCACGCTTGCCGCGCGCCGACGTTGCCGCCGTGCCGATGTCGCTCGCGTCCGGCACAGTCGTCGTGCGCCTTGGAGTGCTTCCCGAGAGATCGCCGCGACGGAGCGCCGCGACCGCCGCCGCCGAGCTGGAGGCAAACGAGTAGCGGCCCCCGAGCGTCCCGCGGCCCGGAGTCGGGTCGAAGGGGATCCAGCCCTGGCCCGGGAACCACACCTCGACCCACGCGTGGGCGTCGTGATCCGTGACGACCCAGTCTCCCCCGTCCCGATTTCCGCTCGTGAAGCCGACCGCCACACGCGACGGGACGCCCAGCAGCCGCAGCATCAGGGCCATGGCACCTGCGAAGTGCTGGCAGTACCCGGCCTTCGTCCTCGTCACGAAGGCGACGAGGGGCGGACCGTCGACGTGCGGCGGGGACTCGTCGTAGCGGAAGCCGCCGGTCTGGCGGAACCACGACTCGAGCGCGAGCACGGCCCCATATGGGGTCGTGGCCTTTCCCGCAACACGGCGTGCAGCTGCGTACATGGTCCGCTCCCACGCGCTGTCCGCATACGAAGGGTCGCGCAGCAGCGCCTGAACGAGGCCGTCGCGCTTCGGCGCGTCGAAGGGCGGGAAGACGCGCGCGGCGACCTCGAGGAAGCGCGACGCGGCCGGCGGATTGCGAACGGGCGCCGCAGCGAGGGCACGAGGAGCGGGATCCGGCGCGTAGCTCCAGACGGTGTATGTCTGTCCAACGTGCATCGGGTCGCGCACGCGGAGGACCCCGTCCGAGGACTGGAAGATGAGGCCGAGCCGCTGTGCGTCGAGCCCGACAGGCGTGCCGGCCGCGACCAGGTGATCGTCGACCAGCGCCTCGATCCGCACATGTTGCTCGATCCAGCTATGCCCATTGGCGGCACGTCTCGGGATGAGCGCCGGTAGCTCGAGCGCCCTCGCTTCGCTCTCCACTTGCCCGAGCGAGAACGGGTAGTCGATCCAGTGATCGTTCGAGAAGAGGTCGAGCGTCGTCGCGCGCCAGTAGTAGGGCTGCTCGGGGCCCGAGACGCGCAGCACGACCGTCTTCTTGAGCGGGAAGCTGATCCCGTCGTAGTTCGAGTCCCAGATGAAGCGGACCGAGCTCGCCTCGCGGTCGGCGCCACGCAGGTTCCAGCTCTCCCAGTCGAGCGCCGAGCTTCCTCCCAGCGTCGTCGCCGACGAGGCCGACGCTGCGCCGACGACGACGAGCGCCGCGATCGTCGCTCCGGCGACGAGCGTCCTGACCGAGCTCACGCGCAGGACGAGCGGGATCGCGAGGCCGGCCGACAGCCCGATCGTCCCGAGGGCGATGGCGTTCGACTCGGCAAGCGTGGCGGGCCACCCCACGCCCGCGACCGTCACGGCCGCCGCTCCGATCGGGCGACGGGCGGCCACGAGCAGGGAGGCTGCGAGCGTGAACCCGAAGATCGCGCACAGCACGAGCATGTGCATCTCGGGGTTTCGGGCAGGGACGAAGGGCAGGAACACGTCGTAGAAGTCGACGAAGCCCGTCCCCACGTCGCGGAGGACGGGCGCGAGCACCCGCTCGTCCCGGAGCGGGGCGAGCTCCCACGGCTGTGCACCGAACGCGACCCAGGCCGCTCCCAGCATCGCTGCTGCCACTGCGAGCGCGCGCAGGCGTCGTGTCCGGACGAGCGCCGGGAGGATTCCGAGCGCGGCGATCAGGAGCGCCGGCCGCACGAGCGGCGGCGACTCCAGCCCCAGCCACGCAGCAAGGACCGCCGCCGCGGCGATCCCCGATCCGATGGCCGTCCTACCCATGCGACGCCGCCTCGAGACTGCGGGCCGAGAGGACGGCCGCTAGATCGTCACCCTTTCGCACAACCGCCGTCGGAATGCCATGGCCCGCGATGCGCAGAACGCCCGGCTCGGCTCGCGTCGGCCGGGACGCGAAGCTCGCCGCATCCACCCACACGAGGGACACGGCCCGCCGCGCCGCGACGGCGAGCATGGCCGAGAACGACCTGGGCTCACGGGTGCACGTGACGATCACGAGCTCGGCTGCCCCGGCGAGGGCCGGGTTGCCGTGGAGGATCTGTGCGAGCCCGTGCCGCGCGTCCGGATATGCCGCTGCGAGACACGTCACCGCTGCGCCGAGCTCTCCCCGCGTGGAGCGCACCGGAACCACCTGCCCGTCCGAGCCCGTCGTGACGAGGGTCGCCGCTCTCCCCCTGGTCACGTGCGCCTGCAGGATCGACCCGGCGGCGCGGACAGCGGCATCGAAGCTCGAGTCCGGTGACGCGCCGACGGATCCGGCCGGATCGCAGTCGAGGAGCACCACCACGCCGTCGTGGGCCGTGTCCTCGAGCTCCTTCACCATGAGCTGGCCTCGGCGCGCACTCGTCGGCCAGTGGACACGGCGGAGCGACTCGCCCTGCTCGTACTCCCGCACGGAGTGGAAGTCGAAGCCCGCGGCCCGCCGCAGGAGGAGGCGGCGACCGTCGCCGCCGATGTTCCCTGCCTCGCTGAAGAGCCCGTCGAGAGCCACGAGCCGCGGCCGCACCACGACCGTGAGCCGTTCGCAGGTCAGCGGCGGCTTCACGGAGACGAGCCCGAGGAGGTCGCCCACGACGACCTCGGGATCCGCGATCGCGAAGACGCCGCGCGGCAGAGGGCCGAGGTCGACCGTGGTCCGGGTCACACGTCCGTGCCTGCGAAGCCGCTGCGAGCGCCTGCCGAGCCGTCCGACCGTCAGCTCGAGCGCGAGCGAGCCGAGCGGAATGCGCGACGGCCGCCGGACGACGGCGTCCACCGACACGCGGTCGCCCTCGACCGCGTGCTCGGGGACGGCCTCCAGCGAGACCGCGAGCGGGCGCTCGGCGAGCCAGCTCCAGAACCAGGTGATGCCCCACGCGAGCAGGAAGCCGACGCCGACGACGCCGAGCGGTCTCGAGCCGGAGGCGAAGGCGGCAGCGAGCGCGACGGCTCCGAGGCCAAGCCCGCCGCCCCACGCGCCCTTCATCTGGGCGTGGGCGCCTCGGCGAGCGCGCGCTCGATCGCGTCCTCGCCCCGCGTCCCGGCCGCGCGGGCCTCCGGCGCGACGATCACGCGGTGCGCGAGCACCGCGGGCGCCACGGCCTGGACGTCCTCGGGAACGACGTAGTCGCGGCCGCGGGCAACCGCTCGCGCCTTCGCCATGCGCAGAAGCGCGATTCCCGCGCGCGGGCTCGCGCCGAGAGCGAGGAGCGTGCTTTCCCGCGTGTGGTGCAGGAGGGAGACGACGTACTCGCCCACAGTCTCCTCGACGAACACGGCGCGGGCGGCCGCGATCGCCCCGAGAAGCTCCTCACGGTCGGCGACCGGCTCGAGCATGTCGATCGGCGGCGCAGTCGTCTGCTCCGCCAGCATCCGCGCCTCCTCGCCGAACGGCGGGTAGCCCAACGCGAGCCGGGCAGTGAAGCGATCGAGCTGCGCCTCCGGGAGCGGATACGTCCCCTCGTACTCGATCGGGTTCTGCGTGGCGACGACGAAGAATGGGTGCTCCAGCGCGTAGGTGGCGCCGTCGATCGTGACCTGTGTCTCCTGCATGGCCTCGAGCAGCGCCGACTGCGTCTTCGGCGAGGCGCGGTTGATCTCGTCGACGAGGAGCACGTTCGCGAAGACGGGCCCGGCTCGGAACTCGAACTCCCCGGAGCGCTGGTTGAAGACGTTGACGCCGGTGACGTCGGTCGGGAGGAGATCTGGCGTGAACTGGAGCCGCGAGAAGGAGAGGTCGAGCGAGCGCGCGACCGACTTTGCGAGCATCGTCTTGCCCACGCCCGGAAAGTCCTCGATGATCAGGTGGCCTTCGGCGAGAAGGCACAGGACGCAGAGCTCGAGCGTCGCGCGCGGCGCGCGCACTGCTCGCTCGAGGTTCTCGACGACGTGCTCGACGATCTGCGCAGCCGAACGCGCTGCGACGGGCTCACCGGCGCGTACGGCGTCCGTCATGTGGACGAGAGTAGCCGCTCCACTTCGTCCAGTACTGCCGCCGCGACGGCTTGTTTCGGCGCCTTCTCAATGACGTGCTCGCCGTTGCTCGACAGCACGACGACCTCGTTGTCGGGTGCGTCGAACCCGATGTCCGAGCGGCTGACGTCGTTGAACACGAACAGGTCCGCGTTCTTGCCGACCCGCTTCTCACGCGCACGCTCGAGCCCCGTTTCTCCCGCATCCGCCGCGAACCCCACGAGCACCTGACCGTTCCGGCGGGCAGCGCCGAGCCTGGCGAGAACGTCCTCCGTCGGCTCGAGCTCGATCGACCAAGACGACCCGTCCTTGGCGCGCTTGTCGGTGCGTGGCGCGGACGGCCGGTAGTCCGCAACCGCAGCCGCCATGACGACGACGTCGGCGTCCGCCCGCGCCAGCGCCTCTCGTGCGAGATCTGCTGCGGTCGGCGTCTCGATCACGGTGACGCCCGCCGGCACGGCCACCGCGAGGTTGGCGGCGAGCAAGGTCACGTCCGCACCGCGGCGCCCGGCCTCCTCCGCGAGGGCGACACCCATGCGGCCCGACGAGCGATTGCCGACGTACCGCACCGAGTCGAGCGGTTCGCGGGTGCCGCCGGCCGACACGAGCACGCGCTTTCCGGTCAGAGGCCCGCCCGTCACCGGTGCGGCGAGCAGCGCCTCGATGCGCGCCTGGATCGCCTCGGGCTCCGCCATCCGCCCCATCCCCTCCTCGCCCTCGGCGAGCTCGCCCGCGACCGGGCCGACCAGCTCCACGCCGCGCTCACGCAGCGTCTCGACGTTCGCCTGGGTCGCGGCGTGGTTCCACATCCGCGTGTTCATCGCAGGGGCCACGAGCACGGGGCCGGTGTGCGCGAGCGCGGCCTCCGTGAGCATGTCGTCCGCGAGACCGTGGGCGAGCCGTGCGAGCGTGTTCGCGGTGAGCGGCGCGACGACGACGAGATCGAACCGACCGAGGTGCGGGTACGGGTCGTCCGTCGGCGGCCGCCGGGCGAGCGCCGCGAACGTCTCGGCGGCGACGAAGCGCTCTGCTCCCGCGGTGAGAACCGGAAACACCTCATGGCCGCTCCGGACGAGCAGCCGTACCAGCACGCAAGCCTTGTAGGCCGCTATCCCGCCGGTGACGCCGAGCAGGATGCGCGCCACGCGCCCGCCCTCAGCTCGAAGGTGGGAGCTGCCTGATCTTCCCGCTTGCGATTTCCTCCATGGCCATCGTGAGGTAGTTCTTCGAGCGGGACTCGATCAGCGGAGGCGGAGCTTCCTCGAAGCCCATGCCCTCGCCGAGCTGGTGGTGATAGTTGTTGATCTGACGGGCGCGCTTGGCCGCCACGAGGACGAGTGCATAGCGCGAGCCATCGACCTTGTCGAGCAGGTCGTCGAGTCGTGGGTAGATCATCGCCGCGCCATGGTACCTGCGCGTTGCAACTCGCACTCGACGAGGGCGGCGAGCGCAGTCGTTGCGCGCTCCAAGTCGTCGTTACGCACCATGTACCGGAACTCGTGGGCGCGCTCGAGCTGGCGGCGGGCGAGCGCGATGCGCTCACCGATCTCGCCGGTGCTCTCCGTCGCGCGCTCACGGAGCCGTCGTTCCAGCTCGTCGACGTCGGCGGCGATGAAGATCGTGATGCTGCCCGGGACGTCCTGCTGCACCTTCAGGGCCCCCTCGAGCTCGAGCTCGAGGATGCAGATCGCGCCTTCGCGGGCGATGCGGTCGATCTCCGAGCTCAGCGTGCCGTACCGCTTCCCCGACACGTACGGCACCCACTCGAGGAACGCGCCCGCGTCGACCCGGCGCGTGAACTCGTCATCCGGGAGGAACCAGTAGTCGCGACCGTCCACCTCGCCCGGGCGCTGCGGGCGCGTCGTCGCCGAGACCGCGACCTCGAGTCCGTCGACCCGGTCTAGCAGCCCCTTTATCAGCGTCCCCTTGCCGGCCCCCGACGGGCCCGTGACAACGAAGACGGGCCGCAGCGGCGTCAGCTGCGGTGGTTGAAGAGGTCGACCAGCTCGGTCCGCTGCCGCTCGGAGAGTCCCCCGACCGTCTTCGACTGGCTGATCCGGCACTGGTTGAGGAGCCGCGCCGCCTTCACGCGCCCGAACTTCGGCACCGCCATGAGCATGTCGAAGACCTTCGCCGTCTCCACCCACTCCGGCGGGTCGAGCAGGATGCTGTCGATGCTCTCCCGCCCGGCTTTGAGATCGCGCTTCAGCTGCGCACGCCGGACCCGCACGTCGTTCGCTCGCTGAAGCGCCTCCATCCTCTGGTCCAGCGAACGGGCTGGCGCCTGTGCGTGCGACTTCGTCGTGACCATGAGCCGGACGAGTCTACCAAGCTGGCCCTCGCGGTCAAGCGGAACCGTTTTATGCGTTTTGCAGGGCTTTTTGTGTTGCCAATTGAGATTACTCGGTTTGCGCTGACACCGGCAGCTGC
>JBKPLV010000307.1:0-11166 GCA_046731795.1 Actinomycetota bacterium
GCCGATCCGAAGAAGCTCGCGGCGCTGTACTCGGACCCGGGGAGTCCGCTCTTCAACCGCGCGATCGCGGGCCGCTACCCGCCGGGGTCGACGTGGAAGCCCGTGACCGCGCTCGCCGGCATGGAGGAGCACGTGTTCTCCGCCTACGACTCGATCCAGTGCACGGGCTCCGCGACGTACGGCCTGGACAAGCAGGTGTTCCGGAACTGGGACCCGTACGTCAACAAGCCGATGACGCTCCCCGAGGCGCTCGCCGAGTCGTGCGACACGTACTTCTACGACATCGGCAACCGGTTCTACGAGGGAGGGCCGGAGAGCCGCGTGCGCATGCAGAAGTGGGCTCGGAAGTTCGGGTTCGGCGCCCAGACCGGCATCGACATCTGCTGTGAGGAACCGGGGCTCGTGCCGACGCCCGAGTGGCGGCGCAAGACCTTCAAGAGCGACTGGGATCGCGCATGGAACCCGGGCGACTCGATCCAGCTCGCGATCGGCCAGAAGGACCTGCTCGTGACACCGCTGCAGATGGCGGCGTTCTACGCGATGCTTGCGAACGGCGGCAACCTCGTCACCCCGCACCTCGTCTCCGATGTCGAGCAGCCGGGGGCAAAGGGCTCGCCTCGCGTGGTGCTCCGGCGGTTCGCCCCGAGCCCGCCCCGCTCGGCCGGTGTCGACCCGGAGGCGCTGCGCGCCGTGCACGACGGCCTGTATGCGGCCACGCACTCGACGTTCGGCACCTCGGCCAGCGTGTTCGGCGACTTCCCCGTCCCAATCTCGGGGAAGACGGGAACGGCCGAGAAGGTCGTCCAGCTCCCCGGGTATCCGGCCGGGCACACGGAAGACCAGTCGTGGTGGTGCGGATGGGGCCCGTCCGATTCCGCGCGGCTCGTCGTCTGCGCGCTCATCGAGAACGGCGGGCACGGCTCGACGGCCGCGGCACCGGCAGCCCTCAAGGTCTTCGAGCGCTACTTCGGGGTCGAAGGGCCCGACGCGACCCTGGTGAGCACGGACTGATGATCGAGGTCACGCAGCGCGCGCGTCTCCGGCCGTCGACGGGTCGGAGCGAGAACGCTGTCGTCGCCTTCCTGCGGAGCCTCGACTGGATCCTGCTCCTCGCCGGGGCCGGGCTCGTCGGGTACGGGCTCTGGGTCGTCTCGGGCATCACCCGCTTCGACGTCCCGGGCGACGAGAGCTACTTCGTCGTCCGCCAGGGGATCGCCGCCGCGATGGGTGCGGTCGGACTCGTGGCCGCGGCGCTCCTTCCGATCGATCTCTGGCGTCGCTACTGGAAGGTCGTCTACGTGGCGACGCTCGGCCTGATGCTCGTCGTCTTCGCGGCCGCGGAGACCGTTCGCGGCTCGAAGCGCTGGCTCGACCTCGGCGTCATCCAGTTCCAGCCGTCTGAGCTCGGCAAGGTGCTGTTCGTGCTGGCGATCGCGGGCTTCGTCGTCGACCGCGTCGGACCGGTCGCGCGTTGGCGGACGATCTTCTCCGTGCTGGGGCTCGGGGCGGTCCCGATCCTGCTCGTCTTCATGCAGCCCGACCTGGGCACGGCGCTCGTCTACTCGGCCGCCCTCTTCGCGATCCTCTTCTTCGTCGGCGTGCGCTGGCGCCAGCTGGTCGTGCTCGCCGCAGTCGGGGCGCTCGCCGTCACGTCGGTGCTCTGGCTGCTCCCGTCCGCCGGCATCCAGGTGCTGAAGCCGTACCAGGCGGCGCGACTCACGCTGAATCCAGGCGCCGACCCGAGCGGGATCACGTACAACCTCAGCCAGTCGATCACCGCCGTCGGATCCGGGGGGCTGACCGGCCGCGGGCCGCTCGGCGCGACCCAGACCCGGCTCGACTACCTGCCCGAGCACGCGACCGACTTCGCGTTCGCGTCGCTCGCGGAGCAGCGCGGCTTCGTCGGGTGCTCGATATTGCTCCTCCTCTACCTGCTCGTCGTGTGGAGAGGGTTGCGCGTCATCACCGGCGCGTCGGATCTGTACGGGGTCGTGGTTGCCGGCGGTCTGGTCGTAGGGTTCCTCTTCCAGGTCTTCGTGAACGTCGGCATGACCATGGGCGTCGCGCCCGTCACCGGCATTCCGCTCCCCTTCGTCACGGTCGGCGGCTCGTCGATGGTCGCGAACCTCGTGCTCATCGGGGTTCTCGAGAGCATCCACTCCCGAGGCGAGCTCGGGCGCAGGCGCTACGCGTGAGGATCGGCGAGCTGCGCACCCTCGCAGGCGAGGCTCGCGGCCTCGGCTTCGCGCTGCGCGGCGAGGCGGCGGTCGCGCACGCGGGTCCGATCGTCGTGAGCGGCGTCCTCGCGGAGCAGCTCGCCAGGGAGTTGAACGCCGGCGCGGTGCCCGGGGCGGTCATGATCGGGAGCGGCCGGCCCGATCCCGGTGCGTCCGTCCACGTCCACGTGGTCGCAGGCGAACCGACCGCCGAGGACGAGGCCCTGGTGCACGGGGCGACAGCGCACGGAGTCGAGGTCGTCGTCGTGGAGCTTTGGCCGCAGACCGACTGGACGCGGCCCTTCGTCCTCTCGCCGTTCGTCGTCGAGTGCCGCGCGGGGGAGGGCTTCCCCGTCCGGGAGATCGCCGACCGCATCGTCGAGGCGACCGAAGACGCCACGGAGCTTGCGTCGAGGGTTCCCGTCCTCGCCGAGGCGACGCGGTCCGCGCTCGTGAAGCAGGCGGTGGTCCGCTCCGCGCTCATCGGGCTTCTGGGAGCGCGCCGCGGCGCATCGCGCCCGCTCCTCGTCCTCGAGCAGGTGCGCCTGGTCACCCGACTGCGGACGGTGTCCTCGGGCTCCGGGATCTCGGAGGAGATGCCGGTGCTCGCGGGAGGTGCGGCGACGCTCATCGCATCCGGACTCGCTCTCCGCCGGGTCGCGCGGACCGCACGCGAGGTTCTTCCGGCGCCGCTCGCGCACGCGGCGGTCGCGGCCGCCGGGACCTGGGGCCTCGCGAAGGCCTTTCAGGCCCTCGAACCGCACCTGCCAGCAGACTGAGATGCGACGGCGACCGCGAAGCTGTCGCGCTTTAGAGATGTAGCTCTCCGCGCGATCGGGATCCGCGCGAGCGGATTCCGGTCAGGCGCGAAGTCTGCTCCGTCCGGACGTGGTCCTAGGATGCGCCCGATCGAGCGCATGGGAGGGACGATGGCGAACACGGAGCTGGCCGAGGAGCTACTGCAGCTCGAGGAAGCCGACGCCTGGTTCGAATATCTCGAGTCCACCCGCGGTCAGTCGGAGACGCGGTACTCCGAGCTCGAGCCGTGGGCGTGGGCGCGCCTGTCGCAGCGTCTGCGCGCCGTACGTGCACGGCGAAGCCGCCTCCGCCCGGCGGCAGCCTGATCGCGGGGCTGGACAGGGCCTCGGAAGCCCGGCTGCTAGCCTGTCCGCAGGTCGTGTTGACCACCGTTTTGAACCCACGCAGCGCGATGCCCGGTACGTCGATGACGGCCGGGAGCTCGCGCGCGGCTGAAAGAGGAGAACACACACTTGGCACGTCGATGGTTTCGCTTCGGCAAGAAGCAGGACGAGACGGCAGCGGAAACAGCTGCCACGGAGGTAGAAGCACCGCCTGAGCTAGAGCAGGCTGCAACGGAGCCGCCGGCGGAGGAAGTAACGCCGACCGGCCCAAAAAAGAGGCGTCGCCGAGGCAGTCGCGGCGGACGCGGGAGGAAGAAGCCGGTCGCGTCCGATGCGGTCGCCGCCGAGCCCGAGGTCGAGCGCGACGAACCCGCGCCCGCGGCGGTTGAGTCCCAGCGCTCGCGGCGTGGGGCGAAGCCCGAGGGCAAGCAGGAACGACGCCAGTCGCGGAGCAGCGCCCGTCGCAGGACGCCGACCAAGCGCGCGCCGCTGCCTGCAGCGAAGCGGGAGCTCGCCATCACCGTCGATGTCGGGGAGCAGCGTGTCGCGATCCTCGAGGACGACCGCGTCGCCGAGGTGTACCTCGAGCGCCCCGAGCGTCGCTCGATCGCCGGGAACATCTACCTCGGCGTCGTCGACAACGTGCTGCCCGGCATGGAGGCGGCGTTCGTCGAGATCGGGCTCGAGAAGAACGGCTTCTTGTACGTCGACGAGATCGTCGGGCCGGAGCTCGAGGGCCGGAAGGGCGCCCGGAAGATCCAGGATCTGATCAAGCGCGGCCAGACGATCATGGTGCAGGCCGTCAAGGATCCGATGAAGACGAAGGGCGCGCGCCTGACCACGGAGATCTCGCTCCCGGGGCGCTTCCTCGTGTACGTGCCGAACGGCGAGGGCTCCGGCGTCTCCCGGCGTCTCGACGACGCCGAGCGCACGCGCCTCAAGGACATCGTCAAGAACCTCGACCCGAAGGGCGGCGGCATCATCGTCCGCACGGCGGCAGAGGGCGCCTCGGCGGAGGACATCGAGCGCGACCTCGTGTTCCTGCAGCGCCTCTGGAAGACGATCCAGACGAAGGCGAAGTCGGCGACTGCCCCGGCCCTCGTGTACGAGGAGGCCGAGCTCCCGCTGCGCATCGTGCGCGACCTCTTCGCGGGCGACTTCGTCGGCGCACAGATCGACGACGACCGGACGCATCGGCGCATCGTCAGCTACCTGAAGAAGACCTCGCCGCACATGGTCGAGCGCGTCCACCGCTATCGCGACAAGGAGCCGCTGTTCGAGGCCTTCGGCGTCGACGCGGAGATTCGCTCGACGCTCGATCGTCGCGTCGACCTTCCGTCGGGCGGCTACCTCGTATTCGACTACGCGGAGGCGTTCACGGTCATCGACGTGAACACGGGCCGCTTCGTCGGCTCACGCGGAAAGAGCGCGCAGGGGCGTCTCGAGGACACGATCGTCAAGAACAACCTCGAGGCCGTGAAGGAGGTCGTCCGGCAGCTGCGGCTCCGCGACATCGGCGGGATCATCGTCATCGACTTCATCGACATGGCGAACCCGAAGAACAGGGAGACCGTCGAGGAGGCGCTGCGCTCCGAGCTCGAGCGCGACCGAACGAAGACCTACGTCGTCGAGATCTCTCCGCTCGGTCTCGTGGAGATGACGAGGCAAAACGTCACCGACGGCCCGCGCGAGATCCTGACGACGCGCTGCCCGGTGTGCTCCGGCGACGGCATCGTCGTCTCGGACGCGACCCACGCCCTCGAGGTCGAGCGGAAGCTCCGCGCGGTCGCGAAGGGCTCGCGCGTGCAGGCGTTCGAGGTCGCGGTGCACCCGCTGGTGCTCTCGCTCCTCGTGGGTCGCGGCGGCGAACGGCTCGAGGCTCTGGAGGCGGCGACGCGGCGCCGGTTCTTCCTCGTTCCTGCCTCGGGGAACGGCCACGTCCACCTCGATCACCTCGAGGTCGTTCGTCAGGGCAAGCTCGAGGCACTGCTTCCGCCCGCGCCGGTCGAGGAGGGCTCCCAGGTCGAGGTAAAACTCGTCGAGGTGGGTCTGCACGACGCGACGGCAGGCGTCGCGAAGCTCGACGGCGACTACGAGGTCGTGGTCGCCGGAGCGTCGAAGCTCGTCGGGAAGAAGGTGACGGCGTCGATCGGGCGCGCGCTCGCGGGCGTCGCCTACGCGACACTGGCAGAGGGCGGCCCTGAGGTCCCGGCTCCCATCACGTTCGAGGCGGAGGCCGAGAAGCCGCTCCGGGCGTCCCGAAGCAAGAAGGAAGCCCAGGTCGCGGTCGCAGTGGAGGAGCCGGCGGAGGAGGTCGACGCCGGGGTGCCGGAGGTCGCAGAGCCGCCGGTGGTTGACGCGGTTGCGGAAGGGGAGCCGACGCCCGACGGGCAGCCCAAGAAGAAGCGCACCCGCCGTGGAACGCGCGGCGGTCGAGGCCGGAAGAAAACTGCGGCGGCGACGGCTTCCGATGCGGCGGATGCCGAAGTGGAGGACGGCGCCGGCGAGTCGGACAACGGCCGTCCGGCTCCGCGGATCCACGTTCCTCCGGCCGACCTCGAGGCCGAAGCAGCCGAGGAGACCGACGAGCCGACGGCGGACGGGCCTGAGGACGCTGCCGCCGGGCCCGAGGCGCTCGGCGCCGACGGTCAGCCCAAGAAGAAGCGCGCTCGACGCGGGTCCCGGGGCGGGAAGAGGCGCCGCAAGCCGGCCGCGGACGCCAGTGAGGAGGCGTCGGCGCCGGCCGAGCCAGGCACGTCTGAGCCCGCGGACGGGGACGCCCCCGAGTACGTGCCGATGTCCGAGTGGATCGAGGACTTCGACTCCGCGCGGCAGTCGTAGTCGGTATCATGCTCCGGCTTCAGCGGGCTGCCGGCCCGCGTTGACCTCGGAATCACATGACCTACGCGATCATCAAGGTTGCCGGAAAGCAGTACCGCGTCCGCGAAGGCGAGCGGCTGCTCGTCGATCGCCTCAGGCAGGACGAAGGCTCGACGTTCGCCCCGACCGTCCTTCTCGTGGGCGGTGACGGCGGCGCCCAGCTCGACCCCGGCGCCGGCGTCGTGACGGCCAAGGTGCTCGGCGACAGGAAGGGGCCGAAGATCCGCATCGGCAAGTACAAGAAGCGGACCGGCTACCGGCGGCACACTGGGTTCCGCGCATCGCTGACGCAGATCGAGATCGAGTCGATCGGCGGCGCGAAGCCTTCTCGCGCGAAGCCCAAGGCCGCGGCGAAGGCTGCCGAGCCCGTCGAGGAGCGCGCGGCAGTCGAGGCACCCGCGCGCGACCTCCCTGAGGGCTACGCGGACATGACGATCGCCGAGCTCAAGGCCGCCTCGGCCGACTGGGACGCGTCGGCGCTTGCCGCGGCGCTCTCGTACGAGCAGGAGCACGGCAAGCGCAAGGGCGCGATCGCCGCGCTGGAGTCGGCGCTCGCGCAGCAAGGAGGTGACTCCTAATGGCTCATAAGAAAGGTCTCGGCTCCTCGCGCAACGGGCGCGACTCGGAGGCGAAGCGACTCGGCGTCAAGGTGTTCGCCGGCCAGACCGTGAAGACCGGGATGATCATCGTCCGCCAGCGCGGCACGAAGTTCCGCCCGGGTCCCGGCGCCGGCCTCGGTCGCGACGACACGATCTTCGCGCTCCGTGACGGAACCGTCGAGTTCAGACGGTCCGGGGACAAGCGCTTCATCTCGGTCGCTGCGTCGGCCGACTGACGGCACGCTCGGCTCGGCCGGGTCATGTTCCACGACCGCGCGCACGTCCACGTCCAGGCGGGTCGTGGTGGCGACGGCGGGCTGAGCTTCCGGCGCGAGAAGTACGTTCCGAAGGGCGGGCCGGACGGCGGTGACGGCGGCCGCGGAGGAGACGTCGTCGTCGCGGTCGACCCGAGCCTGCGCGACCTCTCTGCCTTTCGGCGTGTGCGGCACGTCAAGGCCGGCCGAGGCGGCAGCGGCCGTGGGAGCAAGAAGCACGGAGCGGACGGCGAGGACGCCGAGCTCCGCGTGCCCGTCGGCACGCACGTCCTCGACGGTGACGGCCGCACCCTCGCCGACCTCGCGACGGCGACGGGGCGCGTCGTCGTGGCGCACGGAGGACAGGGTGGGCGCGGAAACGCGCGCTTCGCGACGCCGACCCGGCAAACGCCACGCTTCGCCGAGACCGGGCTCCCGGGCGAGGAGCTCGACCTCGATCTGCAGCTGAAGCTCGTCGTCGACGCAGCGCTCGCCGGGTTCCCGAACGCGGGAAAGTCCTCGCTGTTGCGGCGCATCTCGAATGCGAAGCCGAAGGTCGCCGACTACCCGTTCACGACGCTCGAGCCCGTCCTCGGCGTCGTCGACGGCCCGGAGCAGCGTCAGCTCACCGTTGCTGACGTCCCTGGCCTCATCGAGGGTGCAGCCGAAGGGGCTGGGCTGGGGCACGAATTCCTCGCGCACCTCGAGCGCGCTCGGCTGCTCGTGCACGTCATCGACGCGTCGGAGCCGGAGCTCGAGCAGCGCTTCGCCACGATCGACGGGGAGCTCGAGCGGTACGGAGCGGGCCTCGTCGAGCGGCCGCAGCTCGTGGTTCTCAACAAGATCGACCTCGTCGAGGCGGTCCCGGTGTTCGAGCCTCCGGACGAGCGGGTCGTCCGCGTCGTGGCGACGTCGTGCGCGACGGCGGAGGGGATCGCCGAGCTGAAGCTCGCGCTCTTCGAGCTGTGTCCGAGCCCCACGGTCGAGGTCGAGGAGGACGAGACCCTGCCGGACTTTCTCGACTACCGTCCGCGTTCCCGTGGGAGGCCGCGCTTTCGCATCCTGCGCACCGACCGCGGGTTCCGGGTCGTGGGCACGCCCCCTCCGCCGGACGAGCTCGAAGAGGCGCTCCGCGGGCTCGGCATCAAGCGCGGGACACAGGTCGAGATCGGCGACGAGGAGCTCGAGTGGCAATAGGGCGGATCGGCATCCTCGGCGGCGTCTTCGATCCGCCGCACGACGGGCACGTCGCCCTGGCTCGCGCGGCCGTCGAACGACTCGGCCTGGACCGGCTCCTCGTTCTCGTGGTCGCCGATCCGGGTCACAAGCACACGCGAACGCCTGCCGAGACCAGGCTCGAGCTCGCCAGACTCGCGTTCGAGGGCGTTCCCCGCGCGACCGTGGAGCTCGACCGACACGCGCGGACAGTCGACGCGCTGGAGGAGCGTCGGCTCGAGGACGCCGTCTTCATCCTGGGAGCCGACGAGCTCGCCGGGTTCGAGAGCTGGAAGTCGCCGCAGCGCGTTCTCGCGCTGGTGAAGCTTGCCGTCGCCGTGCGGCCCGGCGTTCGGCGCGAGGATGTCAGCGCCGTGCGCGAGCGGCTGGCGGCTCCCGACCGGATCGTCGAGTTCGAGATGGCACCCCTCGACGTGTCGTCGTCCGAGGTACGAGAGCACGTCGCGCGCGGCGAGCCAATCGACGGCCTCGTGCCCGCGCCCGTGGCCGATGCGATTGGGCGCCTCGGCCTCTACCGGAGTGCCGAGTAGACTGCGACGAAGCGACCAGGACGAGACACCGACTGACACCGCTCGAACAAGCACGCCGGACCGCAGCTCTCTGCCAGGAGAAGCTCGCGACGGACGTCACGATCCTCGACATGCGTGACGTCTGCGACTTCACCGACTTCTTCGTGATCGCGACGGGGCGGAACGCCCGCCAGACGAAGGCCGTCTACGACGAGGTGGCGGGCGTCCTCAAGAAGGACCACGGCCTCCTGCCGCGCTCCTCTGCGGGGACCGCCGAGGCGAATTGGATCGTCGCGGACTACCTCGACGTCGTCCTGCATCTCTTCACGCCCGAGACGCGCGGCTTCTACCGGCTCGAGGAGCTGTGGAGCGACGTGCCGTCGGTAGAAGTCGAAGCCGCGGCAGCCGGCTAACGCGAGTCTCCCTCGTCGGAGGGGTCGAGCGCCGCCGCGCCGGTAAGGCTTGGCGTGAGCGGCCGTCGAGGCTCGCGGACGCCTGAGCCACCTTCTGCTTCGTCATTCCACCTGTCGGTGGGCGACGAGCCTCCGAACAGTGCGCGTACGAACCGCCTAACGCGTCTCGGCAGGCCTCGGATCCTGCCGGCTCCTCTCGACTGTCGACCCACGCCACCAGGGTAGCGCCGGAGCGACGCTAGACTGACGGTCTTCCGGGGCCGTAGCTCAGTTGGGAGAGCGTCTGGCTGGCAGCCAGAAGGTCAGGGGTTCGAGCCCCCTCGGCTCCATCCTCACCATTGTCACGACGTGACCGTGTCGATTCCGACGGAGACCGTTCGTCGTCCAGTTGAATGACCGTGGCGGAGCCGCCGCTCCGCCGAATCCGACGCAGAGGAGGCCTCAATGGCAAAGCCTGTGCACGTCGAGCTTCCCGCGGGCGATACGGCCCGCGCGAAGGACTTCTACTCGGGGCTCTTCGGCTGGGAGTGGCAGTCGATGGACGGTCCGATCGAGTACCACATGACGCAGTTCGCCGAGGACTCGGGAGGCGCGATCTTCCCGGCCGAGGAGCGCGGCGCTCGCGTCTACTTCGACGTCGATGACATCAACGCCGGCGCGGCGAGGGTCAAGGAGCTCGGAGGCCAGGCGGACGAACCGCAGCCGGTTCCCGGCATGGGGTGGTTCGTCACGGCGAACGACACCGAGGGCAACAAGATCGGCCTCTGGCAGACCGATCAGTCGGCGCCCAATCCGGGCGCCTAGCGCGCAGCACCGCAGGCGGCGTCGAGGCAGACGGCGCCGCCTGCGACGTGCGTCCTGACGTACTCTCGGTTCGGAACCGAGCAACCGAAGCGAAAGGGACGGCCATGCCCTTCTACCAGCGGCGCGGAGAGCTCCCGCGCAAGCGCCACATCGTCTTCCGCGAGAACGGGCGGCTCCTGACCGAGGAAGTCATGGGCCTCGAGGGCTTCACCGGGAACGAGTCGATCCTCTACCACCTCGAGTCGCCGTGCCGTGTCAAGGAGCTCGGAGCATTCACTCCGATCGTGCGGGAGGAGTGGGTCCCCGACACCCACGCGCATCGCCTCCAGAACACGTACGACGTCCAGCCCGAGGGCGACGAGATCTCCGGACGTCGCTCGCTCATGTGGAACGACGACGTCGAGATCTCGTTCTGCCGGCCCGACGGCTCGATGGACTACTTCTTCCGGAACGGCGAAGGGGACGAGGTGATCTTCGTCCACGAGGGGCAGGGCACGCTCGAGACCATCTTCGGCGACGTGCCCTACAAGGACGGCGACTACGTCGTCATTCCTCGCGGCACGACCTATCGCTTCGTGCCGGAGGGGCCGCAGCGCTACCTCGTGTTCGAGACGCCGGGGCTCATCGAGATCCCGCGGCGCTACCGCAACGAGTACGGGCAGATCCTGGAGGGCGCTCCCTACTACCACCGCGACATCCATCCCCCCACAGACCTGCACACGCGACGCGAGCGGGGCGAGTTCCTCGTGAAGGTGCGCGTGCGACGCGGCTACCAGGACTACGTCCTCGACTACCACCCCTTCGACGTCGTCGGCTGGGACGGCTTCCTCTACCCGTGGACGTTCTCGATCCACGACTTCGAGCCGATCACCGGCCGCATCCACCAGCCGCCGCCGTCGCACCAGACCTTCCAGGGGCAGAACTTCGTCATCTGCTCGTTCTGCCCGCGCAAGCTCGACTTCGATCCCGAGGCCGTGCCGATCCCGTACCACCACTCGAACCTGCAATCGGAGGAGATGATCTACTACGTTTCCGGCAACTTCGGATCGCGCAAGGGGATCTCGGTCGGATCGATCACGTTGCATCCGTCGGGTCTCCCGCACGGGCCTCAGC